>JANMPW010000168.1:0-6964 GCA_031370065.1 Acidobacteriota bacterium | reverse complement strand
CGAGCTCCGAACCGCGACCCGTGATTTCGCGAAGGCTTTTCTGAGGCCTCGCGCGGGCTCGGTCGAGGCGCCATGAAGAAGCAGGAGGTCTTCTCCATCAGGTTCAGCAGACTCCCGAAGGTGGACGAGACTCCGGGGCTCGTCACTCTTGCAATTGACGCCTCCGACGGAGTCGGCCCGCCCCGAAGGCTCGGGGCGCTGACCGACGTGGCCCTGCGGGGGCGGATCGCGCACTACGACCAGCACGGGGCCAACGAGGTCGCCGCGAACCGCCAGGCCCACCGGACGGACCACGGCCAGATCACCGTCCGCGAGGGCTGGTCGGGCCTCGGCAGCTGTCTGCACTTCTGGCACGACTTCGTGGGTTCCCAGATCCGGCCAGTCGAGTGGACTTGCGAGAAATGCGCGGCCATCAATCGCGAAAATGTGGGCGCCAGCGTCGGCGAGACCTTCTCCCGCGCGTGCAAGTGCGGAAAGATCAAGAAGATCACGACCGCCGCGCACCTTCCGCCGATGAAGTAGGAGTTGCCCCGGAGTCAAGGGCCCGGCGAGATGTCGCGCCGCTTGGTTTTCGTGGAGCCGGAATGCTTCCTTTCGGGACTGGTTGGAGCGGCGACGCGGACAGAAACACGGACGGTCGGCCCCGCCACTTGGTCGACCGCGCGAATGAGAGCCACCTTCCCTCTTGGCGTCTGGAGCCGCCTTCGGCGTAGGATTGACGCGATGCGAAGGATCGGTGGTGTGCTGGTCCTCGGCGCCCTTCTGTCCGCGCATGCGGGCGCGCAGCCCGGCTCCGGTCCGTCAAACGACGACAGCAGGCTCCTCCTGCCGACCCAGGCTGTCAACCTCCACGGCAGCCTCGCCCTCGCGCCCTGCTCGGACGAGGCGGCGCTGGGGCAGGCGCCGGAGGCGGCCGAGGCGGAATCGCCGCCGGGCATCGACACGATCGCGCTCAAGGACTCCCTCGCCACCCTCGGGGCGCCCCTGCACTGGAACGGGAAGGACTGGCTCGTCTTCGGCGGTATCGCTGCCGGTGTGGCCGCCGTCGGCTTCGCGTTCGACATTTCCATGCGCGACAAGACGCAGGCGCACCAGACCTCGACGCTCGACGAGTTGACGAAGGTCGTGGAGCCCTTCGGCGCCGGGTACTCGTGGGCGGTCATCGGGGCCTACGGGATCGCCGGGTTCGTCTTCCGCGACCCGGACGCGAAGGACATCTTCTTCGACAGCGCGATCGCGAGCCTCCTCGCCTCCGGGATCATCACGCCGACCTTGAAGCTCGTCGTCGGGCGCGAGCGGCCGAACGAGTCGGTGAGCAGCACCACGTTTCATCCCTTCAGCGGCAGCGACAACTCCTTCCCTTCGGGCCACGCGACCCAGGCCTTCGCGGTCGCTTCGGTCATCAGCGCGCACTCCGACCAGGTCTGGGTCAGCGTCACCGCGTACACGATCGCCGGGCTCGTCGGGTTCGCGCGGATCTACCACAACGCGCACTGGACCTCGGACGTCAGCGCCGGGGCGCTCATCGGGACCTTCGTGGGTCGTGGGGTCGTTGCCCTCAACAAGAAATTGCGCTCGGGGCAGAGCAACGTGCGCGTCGCCTTCGCCCCGTTCGTGACCGATCGCGTGCGCGGCGCCAGCGTGCTGATCGCCTTTTGACGTCACGAGGCCCAGCCTTCTAGGGACCGCCGGGAGCCTGCGGAACTCGAGCGACTGTCGGGACCTCGAGCGACGCGCCGTTGTCGAGCGCGAGGAAATGCGGTGCGACGTCGGGGGCCCTCGAGAGCGCGTCCCGGAGCTCGTCGGTCGGCTCGAACTCTCCGTCTTGCGCGTTGGGGAAGGTGCCGAAATGCATCGGAACGGACGTGGCCGCGCCGAGGGTCCGGTGGGCGTCAACGGCGTCCTCAGGGCCGAGGTGCTGCTCGCGCATGTACCGGACTGGCAGGAAGCCGCCGATGGGCAGAAGCGCGAGGCGCAATCCCGGGAAGGCCGCTGCGATCGCTGTGAAGTGGGAGCCCCACCCCGTGTCGCCCGCGAAGTAGACGGAGCCCGAAGGTCCCGACACGACGAAGCCGCACCAGAGCGTCCGGTCCCGGTCGAAGAGGCCGCGGCCGGACATGTGGCGCGCCGGCACCGCGGTCACCGTGACGCCGGGAGCGACTTGCGCGGTCTGCCACCAGTCGAGATCGCGCGCGCCGGCAATCCCGTTTCGTCCGAGAAACCGCGCGTTGCCGAGGCCGGTATAGATGACCGGACGCCAGGCGGCCTCGAGGCGGGCGAGCGTGGGCAGGTCCATGTGGTCGTGGTGGTTGTGGCTGACGAGCACCGTGTCGATCGGAGGCAGGTCCCGAAAGCGCAGACCCGGCGGCCGCCGCCGGCGCACGCCCACGACGGGGGCGGAGCGGTCCGCCCAGGTGGGGTCGGTGAGGATGTTCACGCCGTCCATCTGGATGAGGAAGGTCGAGTGGTTGACGAACGTCACGCGCAGCCGGCCGCCCGTGACGCAGCGGGGGGGCGGCGGCCCGGGGAGCGTGTCGGTGAAATCGCGCCACGGCCCGCGGCGCGAGGTCGCGGTGCGCCTGGCCCAATCCTCGAAGCCCGTGGTCAAGGGCTCGGGCTGGTGAAAGCGGCGCCCGTCGAAGTACGCCGGATCGTTCCAGCCGTGCGGCGTCGAGGCTGCCGCGAGGACGAGGACCGCGAGGCCGAAAACCGAGCGGCGACGCTTCGCGCCCTTCATGCCGCTCCAGTGTACGGGCATGGCCCATGCTAGATTACGCGCCGGAATAAACGGTAGGGTCCGTAGGATCCTCCAAAGGAGTTCACCAATGTTCAGCACCCGTTCTCTCGTCGGATCGCTTCTCGTTCTTCTGGCCGCGATCGGGGCCGCCTCGGCCCTCGGCGCCGGCAGCCCCGCCGCACCGGCCGCCGGCTCTCCGGCTCCGGCTTTCACGCTGACGAACAACCAGGGGGAGCCGACGAAGCTCTCCGACTTTCACGGCAAGTGGGTCGTGCTCTATTTCTACCCGAAGGACTTCACGAGCGGCTGCACGCTCGAGGCGAACAACTTTCAACGCGACCTGAAGAAATACGAGCAGATGGGCGCCGTCATCCTCGGCGTGAGCGTGGACACGGCCACGTCCCACAAGGACTTCTGCGCGAAGGAAGGCCTGAGCTTCAAGCTCCTCTCCGATCCGGATGCGAAGGTCTCCGCCGAGTACGGATCGGTGATGGAGTACGAGGGCGCCAAGCTCTCGGCGCGCAACACGTTCCTCATCGACCCCGAGGGCAAGATCGCGAAGGTCTACCTCGGCGTGAAGCCCGCGGCGCACAGCGAGGAAGTGTTGACGGCCCTCGCGAGCCTCGAGAAGAAGTAGCTTTTCAGGACGGCCGACGGTCGCGCGCGTACACGTAGACCCGCGCAAGGAGCAGAAGGGCGAGTACCGCGGCGTAGACCGCGGGCTCGCTCACGTCTTTCTTGACCCGCAGGAAGAAGTGGACGACGCCGAGGATGGCGGCCGTGTACGCGAGGCGGTGCAGCAGCTTCCAGCGGGGAAAGCCGAGGCGCTTCACGGACGCCGCGGTCGAGGTCGCCGCGAGTGGAGCGAGCATCATGAAGGCGGCGAACCCGGCGAGGATGAACTTGCGCTTCGTCACGTCGACGAAGATGGCGCCAAAATGGAGGCCCTGGTCGAGTCCGATGTAGGTCCCAAAGTGCAGTGCGGCGTAGAAGAAGGCGAAGAGCCCGAGCATGCGGCGCAGCCCGATCGCCCACGTCCACCCGAGGATCTCGCGCAGCGGCGTGCAGGCGAGCGATCCGATGAGCAACACGAGCGTGGTCAGGCCAAGCTCGTTGAGCACCTCGGCGATGGGATTGGCGCCGAGGTCGCTCCTGGCGGCGCGTACGAGGAGCAGGCCGAGGGGAGCGAGCGCCCCCGCGAAGACGGCGGGCTTGAGCCAGGGGCGCCGCCCGCCGGCGCGCGGTGTCATGGGCATCCGGCTCGTCAGAAGTGTCGGCGCAGGTCCATGCCCCGGTAGAGTCCCGCGACCTCCCCCGCGTAGCCGTTGAAGGGCAGGGTCGGCCGGCGCCGGACCTGGCCGATGCGCCGCTCGGTCGCCTGACTCCAGCGGGGGTGGTCCACGGCGGGATTCACGTTGGCATAGAAGCCGTACTCGTCGGGCGCGGCGATGTTCCAGGTCGTCCGGGGCTCGTCGCGGGTCAGGGCAATCTTGACGATGGACTTGACGCCCTTGAACCCGTACTTCCAGGGAACGACGAGGCGCAGCGGCGCGCCGTTCTGGTTCGGAAGCGGCCGGCCGTAGAGGCCGGCGGCGAGGATCGCGAGCGGGTGCATCGCCTCGTCGAGCCGCAGCCCCTCGACGTAAGGCCAGTCAAGCACGCCGTCCCGCTGCCCGGGCATCTGCGCGGGGTCGAGGAGCGACGTGAAGGCGACGAAGCGCGCCTGCGACGTCGGCTCGACCCTGCGCAGGAGGTCCCCGAGCGGGAAGCCGTCCCACGGAATGACCATGGACCAGCCCTCGACGCAGCGCATCCGGTACACGCGCTCCTCCAGCGGAAAGGAGCGCAGGAGCTCGTCGATGTCGATGGTCTGCGGCCGCTGGACCTCGCCCTCGATCGAGACGGTCCAGGGGCGGGGCTTGAGCGAGCCGGCCAGCCGCGCCGGCTCCTCCTTGCTCGTGCCGAACTCGTAAAAGTTGTTATAGGTCGTCGCCTCGATGTCGCTCGTCATGGGCTCGTCGGTGCTGTACCGGCTCGGCCGGGGCTCACCGAGACCCCCTCCCGAGGCGTTTGCAGTGGCAGTGGCGCGGGGGCCGTTGCCCCGCCCCCGCGCGCCGCCCGTAAGCCAGACGAGGCCCCCGCCCACGCCGGCGGCGGTTGTCGCAAAGAGCAGCGAGCTCTTCAGAAACCTCCGGCGGTCGGCATAGGCCGACTCCGGCGTGATCTCCGAAGAGGGTGGAGGCTTGGGGGCGTTGGTCACGGACATCCCTTCGATGGCGGCTGGGGCCGGCAGGTTACATCCTCCGCGCATCCCCATCCTCGCTCACCCGGATGCCGGCGGGCGACCAATTCGTTAGAGTGGCGCCGGGAGGTTCGGAAATGAAACAGACCCTGGTGCTGGGAGCGTGTCTATGGTTAGCGGCGGTGGCGGCCTCCGCGGCGGAAATCCACGGTACCGCGAGCGAGAACGGCAAACCGCTGCCCAAAGGGGTCGTTCTCAAGCTCGAGTGCGGCGGCGAGTCCGCGACGGCGAAAACCGACGACTTCGGCTCCTACAGCCTGAAAATCGCGGCGACCGGGGAGTGCCGGCTGTCGCTCGACTACAAGGGCGCGAGCCCCTCGCTCAAGGTGACCGTCTACGAGCGGCCCAGCCGCTACGACGTCGCCGTCAAGGAAGAGGCGGGCAAGCTCGTTCTCGCGAGGAAGTGATGGGGGAACCGGAAGCCCCGCGCGCGACCCCGCGGGACGGCTGGGACAAGGCCTCGATCCTCCTCCATCCCGTTGGCGGCCTTCTGACCGCGCTCGCCGTGGCCGTGCTCGGTTTCTGGACGTCGAGCTACCTGCGCGACCGCGAGGCGCGCGAGGCGGCCCTGCGCGAGCGCATGCAGACCGGCGAGACGAACGCGCGGCTCTACTCCGAGCTCATCAGCAAGCGCGAGGAGTCCGAGAGCGCCCTGCGCAAGGACATGTTTACGTCCATCATTACCTCTTTCCTCGGTGGCGGCGCCGGGAACCTCGAGCAGAAGGTCCTGAACCTCGAGCTGCTCGTCTACAACTTCCACGAGTCGCTGAACCTGAAGCCGCTCTTCCTGCATATCGCGCGCCTCGTGCGCGACCACCCGCAGAAGGCGGAGTACCTGGGCCGCCTCAACCGTGTCGCCGAAGAGGTCACGCAGAAGCAGATGCTCGTGATCGAGGAAGGCGGGGCCAAGTTCGACGCCTCCGTGGACGGGAAGTCGCTGGCGCTGCTCGGCCCCGACGGGGAGTCCGAGGTGCCGTTCGTGGCGCGGGACCTGGTCGTGGACGGCGTCGCCCGCAACTTCAAGGTCGAAATCCTGGGCTTCGACCGGGCAAACGAGCAGGTGCAGCTGCGGGTCACCGTGCGCACGGCGGAGCCGACCGGCGCCGAGACGATCTCGACCGAGTTCTGGCTCGGCCACTTCGACTTCCCGATGATCGACAACACCCGGCTGCCGCACGACCAGAGGCTCGCGGTGGTGCTCAACAACTTCGACGCCGCCGGCGGTCGCGCGGACCTCACGCTCGCCTACTTCCCTGGCAAATACGCCGGCCTGCGGGAGAAGCCGTACTACGACGAGGTCCTCGCGAAGCTGCTGGCCGCGAACCAGGCTACGGCCGGTCGCAAGCCGTAGGGCGCTGAAGCGACAGTCCTCGCGCGTTTTCGTTTCGTAGGGATGGGGCTTGCCCGCCCGCGGGCAGCCTGTCCGCGGTTGGCGCAAAAGAATATCCGAGAGAGTGCAACTACCCTCCGGCGGCGATCAGGCTGTAGAGAAGGACGCTGAGGACGAAGAGGGCAACCCCGGCATAGAGCCGGTCGCGCTGGCGGGCGAACGCGAAGACGGTCAGGGCGACCCGGGCGACCGGGGTGGCCAGCAGGAGCAGCAGCCCGAGCTGGATCAGGCCCCGGCCCGACAGCGACGTCGCGTCCCGGAGAATTCCGAAGACACCCTTCAGGTCCGCAGGCTCACCGCGGAAGACGCGGTAGTCGGCGGGAGCCGTGCCGTGGCGGACCAGGTACAGCAGGCCGCCGGCGAGCACGACGACGCTGGCGAGAACGACCCCGGCGCGCAGGAGGTTGCCGACGAGCTGCTCGACGTCCCGGTCCGACCACGCGCCGCGGGCCGCCATCAGAGCCTCGTGGCGATCTCGAGAAAGATGCCGATGCGGAGGTTCGAGTAGCCTTCCTTGACGTAGGCGGCGGCCGCG
>JANMPW010000152.1:0-2501 GCA_031370065.1 Acidobacteriota bacterium | reverse complement strand
TCGATTTGCGTCCGCGCATCGCTTCAAAGTTAGCATGAGCTTGACGTCGGCGTGGTCGCGCCGTTACAGTGTCCGAATTGTTGAGGATGAACTCATGAATTCGACCGCGCCGCGTCCGCCCCGCGACCGTGTCATCGGCTGGAAAGCAGTCCTGCCTCGCCTTTCCGCCGGCCTCCTGGCATACCTGCTCCTGACGGGACTGCCGGTGCGCCTGATGCCGTTCTCGCCGCTCGTCGAATGGAGCCTGCTCTTTCATACCGCCGTAGGGCTTGTGGCGATGGCGCCGCTTTCCCTCTACCTCTGGCGGCACTGGAAGGCTTACCGGCCGGACGCCCTGACGCCGTCGAAGGTCATCGGATACATGTCGCTCGTCGCCGTCGCGGCTGCGGCCGGCACCGGCCTCTGGGTAACGGCGCTCGCCTTCTTCTCGGACCGGGTGCCGTCTTCCGTGCGGATCCTTCATCTGGTCCCGTCCGTCGCGCTCGCCGTCTTCGCCGTCGCGCACCTGGTTCCGTCATGGCGCCGCGTGCCGCTCGAAGCAGGCGCAACGGGGCCGTTCCTGCGAGCGCGGCGCGGCTACTGGCGCGCGACGCTGCTGGCCCCAGCGGTGCTGCTCTTCCTCGCTTTTCCCGCGAGCCTCCTGCACGACGGCCCCCGCGTCTCCGGGCGCTTCCCGGCCGACTATCGGATGCCATACGGCCCCGGCCGCCCGTTCGCGCCGAGCCTGGCGAAGACCGAATCGGGGCGGGCTCTCGCGCCGGAGGCGCTCGCCGGCTCGGCTACGTGCGGCTCCTCCGGCTGCCACGAAACGATCTACCGCGAATGGTCCGTTTCCGCGCACCGCTGGTCGGCTCTGGACCCCGCCTTCCAGCGCGTTCAGGAGGAGATGGCGCGGCAGAACAGCCCCGAGTCGACCCGCTACTGCGGCGGCTGCCATGACCCGATCTCGCTTTTCTCCGGCAACAAGACTGTTTTCAAGGCGAGCCTGACGTCCGACACCGGCCTCGAAGAAGGGGTCTCCTGCCTGACGTGCCACGCAGTCGTCAAGACCGACGTCCAGGGCAACGCCAACTATGTGGTGCGCCCGCCGCGCCGCTACCTCTTCGAGACGTCGAAGGCGCCGGCCGCCCGGCTCATCTCGTATTTCCTGATCCGCGCCTACCCGGACCAGCACCGCGCCTCGCTCGCGAAGCGGCTCTTCAAGACGCCCGAGTACTGCGCGGCCTGCCACAAGCAGTTCGTCGACCAGGAGATCAACAACTTCGGCTGGGTGCAGCTCCAGAACCAGTACGACAACTGGCGCAAGAGCAAGTGGAACCATCCCGGCAACCCGCGGACGACGATCGAGTGCCGCGAATGCCACATGCCGCTCACCGACGGGGCGGAGCCGGCCGCGGGCGACGCCGCCGATTACAACCGGCGGCCAGACGACGGCAAACACCGCAGCCACCGCTTCCTCGGCGCCAACCAGTACATGCCGGCGCTTTTGAAGCTGCCGGGAGGGGAAGAGCAGGTGCGTCTGGTCGAGCGGTGGTTGCACGGCGCCTACCCGGTTCCCGAGATCGCGGCGAAGTGGGCGGACGGGCCCATCGTCCAGCTCGACCTCGCGGTGCCGAAAACGGCGAAACGAGGCGAGCCGCTGACGCTCGAGGCGATCATCACGTCGCGCAAGGTGGGGCACGACTACCCGACGGGTCCGCTCGACCTCATCCAGTCGTGGATCGAGGTGGAGGTCAAGGACGAGACGGGGCGCGTGGTCTTCTCCTCCGGCAAGCCCGACGGGAAGCGCATGATCCCGCCCGGCACCTTCCTCTTCAAGGCGGAACCGGTCGACCGCTACGGCAACCTGATCGATCGGCACAACCTCTGGGAGATGGTGGGCGTGCGCTACCGCCGCAGCCTCTTTCCCGGCTACTCCGACGTCGCGCGCTACACCTTCAGCTGCCCCGCTTCGTCCGCCGAGCCGGCGCCGGTTCGCAAGCTCATGGTGCCCTCACTGCCAGCCGGGATGCTGACGGTCACCGCGACGCTCCACTACCGCAAGCTGGACCAGTTCCTGGTCGATTTCCTCTTCCCGGGCAAGGGCCTCTCCGCCCCGATCACCGACCTTGCGCAAGCCCGGGCCACTGTGCGCGTCATCTGAGCGGCTCCCGCCTCCTGCGGCGCTGGACCCACCGGCGGGCGCTCGCCGCCGGGGGCGCCGCGGCGCTGCTCATCTGCGCCGCCGTCTACTTCACGCGCGGCGAGTCTGACGCGCCGTACAAGCCGGGAGAGCGGGTCGAGGGGATCACCGACGTCAACCGCGCATCGCGCTCTGCGGACGAAGACTGGAGCGTCCGGTTTAAGGACATAGCCGCGGCCTCGGGAATCGACTTCCGCCACTTCTCGGGCGGCGCGCGCTCCACGCAACTCCCGGAGGACATGGGCTCCGGCTGCGCCTTCGCCGACTACGACCGGGACGGTGACTGGGACCTCTTCGTGGCCGACACGGCGGGCCCGCT
>JANMPW010000110.1:0-11221 GCA_031370065.1 Acidobacteriota bacterium | reverse complement strand
CCGCAAGCCCCCCGCCGAGCCGATCGATCATCACTACAACATCCCGCGGTTGAACCGCGCGTTCTGGTGGACCGGTCTGACCCTGACGGTGGTCTTCGTCGTCATGATCATGGCGGACTACACGCGGGACTGGAAGACGATCCAGCGCACGTTCATGCGGCTGGATGCGAAGCTGACGCGCGAGGCCGCGCTGGCGGCCCGGGCGAAGGCCCTCGACGAGGAGCACGGCAAGCTCATCGGGGAGCTCAAGGCGGCGCGCGCCGAGGTGGCCTCGCAGGGGGCGGCCGGCGGCAAGCTCGAGGCCAGGTTGAAGGCCCTCGACCCGAAGATCTACCTCGCCGACCAGCAGTACAAGTTCACGAAGGCCTCGTTCGACGCCGAGCGCTACAAGTACGAGGACGCGCTCGCGAATACGCCGAAGTCGGCGCCGAGTGTCAAGAAGTCGCTCGACGCGATCGTCAGGGAGCTCGACGAGCGGACGGTGCGCCTGGCACAGCTCAAGAAGCAGCAGGCCGACACGCAGGCCGAGGTCGACCGGATCAACGCGAAGAAAGAGGAGATCGAGACGACGATCGAGAAGAAGACGGCGGCTTTCCGGCTCGCCCGCACGAAGTACGCGGGGATGAAGCAGGACGCGCTCTTCGAGCTGCGCAACTCGCCGATCCTCGACATGATCAACCCGTCGCTGCGCATCAACCAGGTGCAGCTGCCCGACCAGTTCATCAACGTCAACTTCATGAAGATCCCGAAGGTCGACCGGTGCACGACCTGCCACGTGGCCGCCGACCGGAAGGGCTTCGAAGACCCGAAGATCAAGACCGTCTTCCGCACGCACCCGAGCTTTCACAAGATGGTGGGCGGCGAGTCCATGCACCCGGCCACGACCTTCGGCTGCACTCCGTGCCACGGCGGGCGGGACCGCGCCACCTCCTTCTGGTCGGCCGGCCACTCGCCCACGTCGGAGAGGCAGGAGCGGGCGTGGACGAAGAAGTACGACTGGGAGTTCGACAAGTTCAACGAGAACCCGGTCCTGCCGCTCAAGTACGCGGAGGCCGGCTGCTACCGCTGCCACACGAACGAGGTCAATTTTCCCGACGCGCCGACCCTGGACTCGGGCATGCGGATGGTGGAGGGCCTGGGCTGCTGGGGCTGCCACCGAATCGACGGCCTGGACAAGCAGCACATCCCGAAGGTCGGCCCGTCGCTCGAGAAGGTCTCCGCCAAAGCGTCGCGCGAATGGACGACGCGCTGGGTCATGAACCCCGCGTCCTTCCGGGCGAACACGCGGATGCCGAACTTCTTCTACCTCGAGAACTTCGTGAATGTGTCGGGCCCGAAGTCCCCGACGGCCGCGCAGAAGACGATGGACGAGGACGGCCGCATCGAGAACGACACGATGATCAATGCGATCGTGGCATACCTCTACGACAAGTCCCATCCTGCCGACGTACCCGCGGTCCCCGGAAAGGGCGACGCCGCCCGCGGCGTGAAGCTCCTCGCCGAGCGGGGCTGCTATGGCTGCCACATCGCGGACCCGAACGCGCAGCGGGACCTCGTGGGGACGTACCGCCAGTTCGGCCCGAACCTCTCCGGAGTCGGATCGAAGGCCTCGCGGGACTGGATCTACCACTGGATCCTGAACCCGAAGCAGTGGAATCCCGAGACCAAGATGCCGAACCTGCGCTTGAGCAACGAGGACGCGCTCGACATCGCCGAGTACCTCGCGACGTTGAAGGCACCGTCCGGTTTCGAGGCCGTCGCCCTCCCGAAGACCGACGAAAAAACGCTCGATCAGATCGCGCTCTACTTCGAGATGTCGACCAGGACGCTCTTCGACGCGAAGGCGGACCTCGCGAAGATGGACCTCCATGGCAAGGAGGTCTACGTCGGCAAGAACCTCATCGCGCACTATGGCTGCTACGCCTGCCACGCGATCCCGGGCTTCGAGGACGCCAAGCCCATCGGCACGGAGCTGACGGAAGAAGGCTCGAAAGCCGTCCATCGCCTCGACTTTGGCTTCATCCACCTGCCGCACACCCGCCAGGACTGGTTCCGGCAGAAACTCCACGCGCCGCGCATCTTCGACCGCGACCGGGCGCGCGGGTGGGAAGAGAAGCTCCGGATGCCGAACTTCCGGTTCTCCGACCGCGAGCTCGACCAGGTGGTCACGACGGTGCTGGGGTTCCAGCAGTTGAACGCCGCTTCGAACGTCGTCAAGGAGCTCTCCCCGCGCGAGGCCGCCATTGAGCGCGGGCGCCGGGTCGTCAAGGACCACAACTGCCAGGGTTGTCACGTCATCGAGGGCGTCGGCGGTTCCTTCCGCTCGCTCGTCGCCGATGCGTCGCTCGCGCCGCCGATCATCCAGGGGGAGGGCGCCAAGGTCCAGAGCGACTGGCTGTTCTCGTTCCTCCAGGCGCCGAAGACCGGGCAGATCCGGCCGTGGCTCGAAGTCCACATGCCGACCTTCGGTTTCACGGACCAGGAGCTGAACGACCTGACCCGCTACTTCGCCTCGCTCGACCGCGCGGAGTATCCCTTCCTGATCGCGAACTACGCCACGACCCCCGCGAGCTGGCAGGCCGGCAAGAAGGTCTTCGAGCTCCTGAGGTGCGCCCAGTGCCACCCGCGGTCGGCCGAGGACATGAACCGGCCCGGCGTGGACCGCGCGAGCCTCGCGCCGAACCTCCAGATGGCAGAGACGCGCCTGCGCCACAACTGGATCGACAGTTGGATCCTGCGGCCCGACGAGTGGATGCCGGGGACCCGGATGCCGACCAACTTCCCGATGAACGAGGAGGGCCGCCGCATCTCGCCGCTCGGCGCCCTGATCGATGCGCCGAACTTCGCGAAGGACCGGGAGGAGTTCGCGAGGCTCCTCGGTGGCGACGAACAGGCGAGACAGTTTCTGTCGAGCCCCGAGGCCGTCACGAAGGCCCTGCGCGACTACGTCTGGTCGCTCGGCATCAACGGCGGCGCCGCCCCCGCTCCCTTGAACCTCGTCTCGCCGGCGCAGTCCGCCGGCGCCTTCGGCGCGGCCCCCCCCCACGTGGCGCTCGCCGGAACGCGCTGAGGCCGCCACGCCCGCCGACCAGGACGTCGTCCTCTTCTACGGGAGCCTGGTCCTCTCGGCGGCCGCCGTCGTGCTTTTCCTCTTCCTGATGCGTAAGCCGCGGAGCGAGCCCCCTCACCCTGGCCCTCTCCCGCCGGGAGAGGGAACCCGTTCTACTCCCTCGCCCCCCGACGGGGGGAGAGGGTTGGGGTGAAGGGGGCGGCCTCTCACCGCCCTACGAAGCGAGGAGCTGGTCGATGCGGCTGCGGAACTCCGGGTCCGACCAGCTGACGGCGCCCTGCACGCGGAAGAGCACGCGGCCCTTGTCGTTGACGACGTAGGTCTCCGGGTACTGCGTGGTTCCAAACCGCTTCGCCGTCGTCGCTCCGGGGTCGTGGAAGAGGGGGATCGCGCTCGGGTTCTTCTTCATGAACTCCTCGATCGTCTTCCAGTCCTTGTCGACCGAGATGGCGTAGAGGCCGACGTCGCTGCGCGTGCGGTAGTTGTCCCAGAAACGGGACAGGGCCGGGATCTCCTCGACGCACGGCGGGCACCAGGTGGCCCAGAAGTGGATGATGAAGATCTTGCCCTTTTCCTTCGCGAGGTCGGTCTTCGCCCCGGCCCTGTCGTAGATCGGCAGCTCGGCCGCGGCCGAAAGAAACTGCAGCGACCCCGAGGGCGAGTCCGGCGGAACGAGCGACTTGATCCAGACGGCGCCGACCGCCGCGAGGGCGACGGCGAAAATGACGGTGAGCAACGAGCGGGTGTTCATGGGACGGGTTGTGAGTCGTGAGTCGCGAGTCGCAAGTGGGCGGGCAAGGGGAATCGAGTCGAAAGGTGCCGCCTTCCCACCGAGCAGGGATCCTGCACGGGGCAATCATCGCACAGGGAGCGGCTCGGGCGCGGACGGCAGATGTCGAGGATGCCGATCCGGCAGAGCGCGTAGTCGAAGCGCACGGGATCGCGGGGGTCGAACCGCGCGAGCGAGGTCGTGATCTGACGGGCCGCCTTCCAGTCGGCCGTTTTCCTGCGCGTCAGACCGAGGCGTCGGGCAATGCGGTGGACATGCGTGTCGGTCGGGATGACCAGGCGATCGGTCGGAATGCCCGGCCAGAGGCCGAGGTCCAGCGCGTCGCTGCGGACCATCCATCGCAGGTAGAGGTTCCATCGCTTGCAGGCGGAGCCGGCGGCCGGGTTCGGAAAGAAGAACCGGACGGGCGAGCGCTCGGGGATCCGCCGCGTGCCGAGGACGGGCCGGTAGTCGAACGCCTCGATGCGGGCGACGGCCCGGGAGACGAGGCCGGCGACGTCCGGCTCTTCCGGGCGCAGCTCCCGTTCGAAGAAGGCGCGCACCGATCCGGCCTCTGCGCGCGCTCGGGCGATTGCGTAAAGGAGGGCCGCCGCGTCGGCGGCGCCGTGGAAGCGGTGGCGGAACCCGAACAGCTCTTCGCGGGCAAAGGCGCGGAAATCGCCGATGTGTTCGAGCGCCCGCGCCGGCCGCGGGCCGAGCGAGCTGAGAAGGCGCTCGACGTTGTCCTGGATCGTGCGCACCTGGCCGTAAGCGAACGCCGAAGCGATCCAGCCGGCGACCTCGCGGTCCTCGTCGGCCGCGTAGCGGCGCGGAAAGAGGATCGGATCGGTGCCGGCGGTCTCGGGGCCGTACCGCCGGTACAGCGACTCGAGGCGCTCGCCGAGGAGGATCTCGGAGTGAGAGGGGCCGCGCATTCCGAATTCCAATACTACCGTGCGGGCCGGTACAATCCGAGCGTGGGAAAGAGTCCGGCGCGGGAGCGCGTCCTCGTCCTCGGCGTGTCGCCGAAGGGCGTGCCGCGGGCCGTGGGCGAAGATCACCTCGACGAGCTCGAGCGGCTCGTGGACACCGCGGGGGGGCAGGTGGTCGCGCGCTTTCTTAAGGAGCGGATCGCCCCCGATCCCAAGACCTACATAGGGAAAGGGGCAGTCGAAGAGATCGGCGAGGCGGCGCGGTCCGAGCACGTGCGCCTGATCGTCTTCGACGACGAGCTCTCGCCCGGGCAGGTGCGCAATCTCGAGAAGGCCTGGGGCGAGAACGTGCGCGTCCTCGACCGGCCGGGCTTGATCCTCGACGTCTTCGCGCTGCACGCGCGCTCCCGGGAGGCGCGCACCCAGGTGGAGCTCGCGCAGCTGCAGTACCTGCTGCCGCGCCTGGCCGGCGGCTACGGGCACCTTTCGGGGCTGGGCGGCGGCATCGGGGGCAGGGGCGCCGGCGAGCAGAAACTCGAGCTCGACCGGCGCAAGATCCGCGATCGGATCGCGCGCCTGCGGCGCGACCTCTCGAAGATCGAGGTGGCGCGTCTCGTGCGCCGCCGCGGACGCCGGCGCCACTCCCAGGTGGCCGTCGCCGGGTACACGAACGCGGGCAAGACCACGCTCTTCAACCGTTTGACGCGGGACGCGGCGTACGCCGCGGACCGGCTCTTCGCCACGCTCGATGCGCGCGCCGCGCGGGCCGTTTCCTCGAAGCTCCCCGATGTGATCTTCGTGGACACCGTCGGATTCGTGCGGAAGCTCCCGACGTCGCTCGTCGCCTCGTTCCGGTCGACGTTGTCCGAGATCAAGGAGGCGGACCTCGTGCTCCACGTCATCGATGCGTCCTCGGAGCGCTCGGACGAGCAGGAGCGGGTGGCGGTCGAGACGTTCGAGGAGCTCGGTGTTGCGCCCGAGCGCATCCTGGCCGTCTGGAACAAGGCCGACGTTTCCGGGCTGCGAGGACGGTTCGGGGGCCTCGCGGTGTCGGCCCTCACCGGGGCCGGGCTGGAAAAGCTCGAGGCCGAGATCCTTCGCCGGCTCTGTCCGGAGTCCGGCGAGTTCCAGGTGCGAATCCCCTACACGAGTGCCCGGGCGATCGCGTCCGCCCGCGCCGCCTTCCGGGTGGTGGAGGAACAGGACCGCGGAGACTCGCTCTGGATGCTCCTCGCGGGCGATCGGAGGAACCTTCGGCCCCTTGAGCGGTTCATGCAGTCATGAGCCGTCCCGGGGCCTCCGGGCCCCAAAAAACAAGGGGGGAACCGGCCGATTCCCCCCCTCCCGTCGTGCCGGAACTCCCATGCCGGCACTCTTCTTGGTGTCTGTCATAATCAAATGTCGTACCAGCTCGCGATCCGGCGGATTCCTTCGGAATTGCGCGTTTTTTCGGTTCGAGCCGGCGCGGCGCCGTCAACGGCGGGCACGATTCACTCCTCAGACCGACAATATTTGTCGGGCACCTGACAGCCGGCTGCCGGTAGTATTCGGCGCGGTTCGGAAGGGGAGGCCGAGTGAAGCTCATTCGCATTGCAGGCGTCGTGGCATCCGTCGCGCTCTTCGCGCTGGCGGCGGGCTGTGGCTCGAAGTCGCACAAGAGCGGCCACGGCGCCGAGAACGCGACGCCCGCCCCCGCTCCGCCGACGCCCGACACGACGCCGATCGAGTCGCTTCGCACGCCGGCCGGAATGGTCCTGAAGCTCGACGCTCCCACGCCGACTCCCGCCTCCGCGAAGTAGCCGCCTGTCGGCGGCTCGCGCCGTGCGGCGCACAATCGAATCAATGAACGAGCCCGAGCTCCCGACCACGGACCACAAACCACAGCCTACGAACTCGTCTTCCGAGCCCTCCCAAATTTGCCCCAACTGCAGCGCGCTGTTGCTCGAGCAGAAGTGCAAGCTCCTCTGCCCGAACCGGGAGTGCGGGTACTACATGAGCTGCTCGGACTTTTACTAGTCGGGGCGGGGCTTGCCCCACCCGCGGGCGGCCCAAGGGCCGCCCCTACGAGCGGTCGACCGGCGCAGGCTCGCGCGCGTCCAGGACCTCGCGCACCTTGCGCGCGAGCGTCTCCGGGGTAAACGGTTTTTGCAGGAAGAAAGCCCCGTTGTCGAGCGCGCCCTGCGAGGCCATGGACGCATCGGTGTATCCCGAGACGTAGAGCACACGCGTGCCCGGCCGGAGTTCGAGTAGGCGGCGAGCGAGCTCGGGCCCCGACGCCCCCGGCATGATCACGTCGGTGAGCAGCAGATCGAGGCGCCCGGCATGGCGGGCGGCGATCGGGAGCGCCTCCTCGGCGCTCGAGGCCTGCAGGACCGTGTAGCCGCTCGACTCGAGGCAACGCCGGGTCAGGCCGCGCACGGCATCCTCGTCCTCGACGAGGAGGATCGTCTCCGAACCCCGGCGGACCGCCGCCTGGGCAGCCGGGGCGCCCGCGGCGGATGCGATCTCCTCGACCCGCGGCAGGTAGATCGCGAAGGTCGAGCCGCGGCCCGGCTCGCTCGCGACGAAGATGTGGCCCCCGCTCTGGCTGACGATGCCGTAGACCGTCGCGAGGCCGAGCCCCGTGCCGTGCGGCTTCTCTTTCGTCGTGAAGAAGGGCTCGAAGATGTGCTTCTGCGTCTCCGAGTCTATGCCGACGCCCGTGTCGGCGACGCAGACGACGACGTAGTGGCCCGGCGCGACGCCGAAATGGTCGCGCGCGCTGGCGGCGGTCACGTCGGCGTTGCCCGTCCGCATGGTGAGCGCGCCGCCCTCCGGCATCGCGTCGCGCGCGTTCACGACGAGATTGACGATCACTTGCTCGACCTGGCCCGGGTCGGCGCGGACGCTGCCGAGCCCGGGGTCGAGCTCGGTGACGAAGCGGATGTGCTCGCCGATCAGTCGCGCGAGCATGCGGCTGGATTCGGCGATGAGCGCATTCAGGTCGAGCACGCGGGGCTCGAAGACCTGCTTGCGGCTGAAGGCGAGCAGCTGGCGGGTGAGGTTGGACGCCCGCTGTCCGGCCTTCTGGATCTCCGCGATGTCCTCGCGAATCGGATCGTGCTCGGAGAGCTGCGAGAGCGCCATGTCGCTGTAGCCGAGGACCGTCGTGAGCAGGTTGTTGAAGTCGTGGGCGATCCCCCCCGCGAGCTGGCCGATCCCCTCCATCTTCTGGGATTGGCGCAGCTGCTCCTCGAGGTGCCGGCGCTCGGTGATGTCCGAGACCGTGCCCTCGACGATGACCTCGCCGGCCCGTTCGTCGGCCAGCAGCGAGGCGTTCTGGAACGTCCAGGCTGTCCCCCCGTCCTTGCGTTCGCCGCGCATCTCGTAGTTGGCGAGGCTGCGCGCGCGCAGGAGCGCATCGAAAAAGTCCCGGCGCTGGCGGGAGTCGGGGTAGAGGACGGCCATGTCGCGATCCACCAGTTCCTCTCGCGAGGCGTACCCGAAGATGCGGGCCAGGGCGTCGTTGCATTCGAGGATGCGTCCGACGAGCGTCATGCGGTAGACGCCGGCCAGATTGCGCTCGAAGAGAAGCCGGTACCTTTCCTCCGACTCGCGCATCGCCTCATGCGCGCGCTTGCGCTCGAGGGCGACGGCAATCTGCTGCGAGACGAAGGTCAGGACTTCCTTCTCCGCCTCCCCGAACGTGAAGCGCGGGTCGTAGCTCTGGACCACGAGGACGCCGAACGTCTTGCCGCCGCGTTTCAAGGGGACGCCGAGCCACGCCACCGAGTTCGAGCCCACGAGCTCCACCTCGCCGCGCTCGAGCATCGCGCTGAAGTCTTCGTCGAGAGACAGCAGCGCCTCACCGGTCCGCAAGACATGGGCGGTCAGGCCATGGCCCGGCAGCATGGGGCCCGGAGTGGGGTCGACCTCGTCCACGAAGTAGGGGTAGGAAATGAGACCGGTTTTGGCGTCGTGCAACGCGACGTAAAAGTTGTCCGCGTACATGAGCTCGCCCACGATGGCGTGGATCGCCTTGTAGAACTCGTCGATCTCCTCGGTCGCGCTCGTCGTCGCCGCGATCCGGTAGAGCGCCGACTGCAGCTTCTCGGCGCGCAGGCGTTCGGTGAGATCGGTCGAAACACCCAGCACCTGGTGCGCATGGCCGTCGTCCCCCACGACGGGGCGCTTCACCGTCTGGAGCCAGCGCACGGTGCCCCTGGAGTCGGTGATCTTTTCCTCCGGGATCCAGAGCTCGCGGAGGCTGTTCATCACCATGAGGTCGCCGCGCCGGAAATGCTCGACCTCTTCCTTGTTGCTGTTGAAGTCGGCGTCTGTCCTTCCGATCAGGTTCTCGACGGTCGTGCCGTAGGCGTCCGCCACCGCCTGGTTGACCAGGGTGAACCGCCCCTCCCGGTCCTTCGCGAACACGAAGTTCGGGTTGATGTCGATCACCTGCCGGAGGAACGCCCGCTCCTTGCGAAGCACCTGTTCGGCCTGGCGGCGCTCGGTGATGTCGAGCGCCGTGCCGGCGTAGCCCTCGAAGTCGCCGGACGCGGTGAGCCGCGGCGTCGCCGTCTCGAGCACCCACCGGTACTCGCCGTCGGCGCGGCGCAGGCGGTACTCGGTCTGGAAGGGCCGGCGTGCGGTGAAGGCGGCGTCGTACACGGCGATGAAGCGGGGCACCAGGTCGTCCGGGTGGATGCCGTCGCGAGAGCCGCGTCCGAGCTCGTGCTCGAGCGTCCGGCCGGTGAAATCGAGCCAGGGCTTGTTGAAGTATGTGGACATGCCATCGGCGTCGTCCATCCAGATCATCACGGGCGCCGCGTCGGCCACGAGGCGGAACCGCTGCTCGCTTTCCCGCAGGGCCTGCTCGTTGCGGCGTCGTTCGGTCACGCTGCGGATGACGCCGATGACCCCGACGATCTCGCCGGCCGCGTCGCGGTGGGGGCCGTACGTGCCGACCACCCAGCCGGACCGGCCGGTCTCCTCGATATCGATGAACAGGTCGCCGGAGGAAACGATCTGCCCCTCGAGCGCCGCCTCCAGGAGCTCGAGGCCCGGTCCGCGCAGGGCGGGGGAGACGTCGAAGGCACGTCCTCCCAGGGCCCTCTCGGCGGGGATCCCGGTGAGCTCCTCCATGTACCGGTTCCAGACGATGCGGCGCAGGGCGCGGTCGTAGACGACGATGCCTTCGCTTGCGCCCGAGATGATCTCCTCGCGAAACTGGTTGGACTCTTCCAGCTCCGCGCGCGCGCGCCGGCTCTCGGTGATGTCCTCGACGAGCCCCTCGTAGCCGAGCAGGCGCCCGCTCGGATCGCGGACCGCGCGGATGTTCTCGCGCACCCAGATGAGCTGGCCGCCGTAGCGCTTCCAGCAGACCTCGAGGTCCCGCACTTCCCCTTCCATGTCGAGCTGGCGGCGCATGCGGTCGTGCGCCTTGTGGTCGACGTAGAGGCTGCAGAGGTTGGCGGCCATCAGGATCTCGCGCGAGGGGTATCCCAGCATGCCCAGCAGTGCCGGGTTGGCGTCGAGAACCTGGCCGCTCGGCGTGGAGCGGTACAGGCCGACGGGAACGCCTTCAAAGAGCTTGCGGTAGCGCGTCTCCGCCTCGCGCCCGATGCGGCGGCGGGTTGCGTCCTCGAGGGCCGAGTGGATCGCGGAGGTGAGCCGAGGGAAGTGGTGGGAGTGCTTGAGCACATAGTCGTCGAAGCCCGCCTTCATCGCGGCGACGGCGAGCTCCTCACTCCCCGTGGCCGTGCAGAGGATGACCGGCAGATCCGGGTGGCGTTCGCGCACCTTCCCGAGCACGACGAAGGCGTCGATCCAGCTCGGGCGGTGGTCGACGAGGATGACGTCGAAGTCGGCGCGCTCGAGGGCGGCCGGCAGCTCGCCCGGGTCCCGGACCTCCGCCACCTGGGAGTCCGGCAGACCGTTTCGCAGCGACTCCGCGATCAAAGCGCGGTCCCGCGGGCTCTCGTCGATCACGAGAATCCGCAGGGTTTCGCCCGGAGCGCCGGCGCGCGTGTTCAGATCGCGGGCCGACGTGGAGTCGGATGCCATCGTTTGCAGGTGTCTGCCCGAGAATTATGCCCGAAAAACGGGCCTCCCGCGACGCGGGAGGGGCATTTTCGCCGCGGGGCAGCCGAATTACTACGGGCAGGACGAGGGAAAAGCGGCGGTGTCCTGGACGGGCTGGAACGCGCTGCCCTGGGAGTTGTCCCGGGTGTAGACGGCTCCGGTCTGCGTGTCGGTGACGACCAGATGCACCGAGACGTTGGTCAATCCCGCGCCGAAGACCCAGTAGGAGTTGGTGATGGCGCAGCCGTTCAGGACTTTCGCGACGACCTCGATGTTGGCCGGGTCGAAGAACCAGAAGTATCCGGAGTCGCCCGTCAGCTTCAGGCCGGTCCCGTGGCCGGACGAGCCGTCCGGCTTTTCCCACTCGGCCTTCACCTGGAAGCGGCC
>JANMPW010000086.1:0-1997 GCA_031370065.1 Acidobacteriota bacterium | reverse complement strand
TGCAGGCGCCACCGCGCGACGACGAATCCGTTGACGGCGCCCCAGGCAGCCCCGACGCCGAGGACGGCCAGGGCCGCGAGGGCGAGTCCGACTCCCCCCTTCATGAAGAGCCAGGCCGTCAGCGTCGCCGACAGAGCGAGCACGGAGCCCACCGACAGGTCGATGCCGCCCGACACGATCACGGCCGTCATGCCGACCGCCAGGATCCCCTTCTCCGCGACCTGACGAAGAATATCGGTGAGGTTCCCGATGTCGAGGAAGACCGGGCGGCCACCGCGCATCGGCGAGAACACGATCGAGAGCAGGACGACCGCGGCAAGCCCCAGGACGCTCGTGAACCGCGCGAGCCGGCGCCGGCCTGGCGGAACCGCCGGGGGCGCGCCGCCGCGCTCCAAGCCGGATGCGTCGCGGCCCGACACCTCCGTGCCGGCGCTGTCCGTCCCGGCGGCCGCCGCCAGGACGCGCTCCTCGGTCGCCTCGTCGTGCCCGAGCTCGGCCGCAATCCGCCCCTCGCGCAAGACAACAATGCGGTGGCACTGCGTGAGAATCTCCGACATCTCGGACGAGCACAGGACGAGTCCGAATCCATCCGCCGCCAGCTTTCGTAGAAGCGCATAGATCTCGGCTTTCGCCGCCAGGTCGATGCCGCGCGTCGGCTCATCGAGGAGCAGCACCGACGGCGACGCGAAAAGACAGCGCGCGAGAATCGCCTTCTGCTGATTCCCGCCGGAGAGCGAAGCGATCGGCGTGTCCGGCGAGGCGGCGCGAACGCCCGTCTGGCGCATGCCGCGTAGCGCCGCCTCGCGCGCGCCCGCGACGTCGATCCAGCCGAACCGGCTCACCTTCTCGAGCGCTCCGAGCGTGATGTTGCGGTCCACCGGAAGGTCCGGAAAGATCGCCTGGGTCTTGCGCTCCTCTGGCAGGAGCACCATGCCCGCATCACGCGCCGCCGCGGGGCTCTGCGCCCGAAATTCGCGGCGGTCGAGGTGGATCCGGCCCGTGACCCTGCCGGCAGAGGCTCCGACGAGGGCGAGCAGAAAGTCCGTGCGGCCCGCGCCGACGAGGCCCGCCAGGCCCACGATCTCGCCGCGGCGGACCGACAGCGACACGCCGCGCACGCGAAATCCCCCCGGACGGTCCGGATCGGCGACCGAGAGGTCTTCGACGCGAAGGATTTCCGGCGATCCGGACGGCGGCGGCGAAAGATCCACGCGCGGAATCTCGCGGCCGACCATCAGCCGCACCATCTCCGCCTCGTCGAGGCCGGCGGCGTCGCGGGTCGCAACGCGGCGCCCGTCCCGCAGCACGGTGACCCGGTCGGCCAGCCGGCGCACCTCGTCGAGCTTGTGGGAAACGTAGACGACCGCCACGCCGCGCTCGCAGAGTCGCCGCACGAGCCGCTCGAGCCGGCCCGCCTCTTCCACGCCGAGCGAGGCCGTCGGCTCGTCCATGATGATCAGGCGCGCGTCGAGCGAAAGCGCCCGCGCGATCGCGACGAGCTGCCGCTGCCCGGCCTCGAGATGCTCGACGGTTTCCGTGGGGCGCACGTGCATTTCGCCGACGGCCGCGAGCTCCGCGGCCGACCGACAGGCGAGCTGCCGGACGTCGAGCAGACCGAACGCCGTTTGCGGCTCGCGGCCAAGGAAGATGTTCTCCGCAACGGACAGTGTCGAGACGAGCTGCAGCTCCTGCGGAATCACGGCGATGCCGCTCTCAATCGCCTCGCGCGGCGTCGCCAGGCGGCGGACCGCGCCGTCCACCCGCATCTGCCCCTCGTACCTGGTGATCTCGCCCGTCAGGATCCGGACGAGCGTCGATTTGCCCGCCCCGTTCTCGCCGATGAGCGCGTGGACCTCTCCCGGAAACACGTCGAAGTCCACGCCGTCCAAGGCGCGTACGCCGGGGAACTGCATCGAGATCCCGCGGGCCTCGACGAGCGGAGTCATGGGGTCAGGTCTGGTTTCTTCGGAGTTTGACCGGCGTCCGAAAAGCCGAAG
>JANMPW010000084.1:0-2460 GCA_031370065.1 Acidobacteriota bacterium | reverse complement strand
CGAGCTGCCCTTGGCGGCGAAGTTCAGGGAATCGGCCGAGAGCCACTTCTCCGCCGTCTCGAAGGAGAAGCGGGTGCGCGTCGACGCCTCGAAGAAAAGGTTCACGACCATGCGGCCGCGCAGGGCGGGGACCTTCTTGATAGCGCGCTGGCCGATCGCGCGCATGGATTCCGCCGTGTCGAGCAGAAGCGTGATCTCGTCGGGAGTCAGAGGCTCGATCCCGACGAGATCCTTGGTGCGCAGGTTTCCGACCGTCACGCGGCTAGTTCGGCCTTTCGAGGATCCAGACTTCGTCCGCGCCGTCGGTCTCCTGAAACATCACCTGGATGACCTCCCGGTTGGCGGTCGGAACGCTCTTGCCGACGTAGTTGGCCTCGATCGGGAACTCGCGGTGACCGCGGTCGATCAAGACCGCGAGCCGGATCGCCCGGGGGCGCCCGAGGTCGATCACGCCGTCCAGCGCCGCCCGGATCGTCCGGCCCGTGTAGAGCACGTCGTCGCAAAGCAGTACCGTGCGGCCGTTCAGATCGAAGTCGATCTCCGTCTTCTTCAAGAGTGGCTGCGGGGCGACCGTGGACAGGTCGTCGCGGTAGAGGGTGATGTCGAGGGTGCCGACCGGGAAGCTCTGCTTGACGAGGTCCGTGAGGCGCGCCGCCAGGCGGACGGCCAGTGGAACGCCGCGGGTCCGGATGCCGACCAGGGCCAGGCCGGGCAGATCCTTCTGCCGCTCGGCGATCTCATGGGCCATGCGATCCACCATGCGCCGGATGCGGTCGGCGTCGAGGATCTTGGCCTTGCGATGGAGCTCTTCCGTCAAATCCGCGCGAGTCTATGGGGTCGCCCGCCCCCGGTCAAGAACGGGCCCGAAAACCCGCCCCTGCCGCGTGAAACGGAGCTAGAATAAATGGTACAAAGCGTAGGCTTATGGTCATCTACAACGCAGCCACACGGGAGCTGACAGCCAAGATCGTTTATTACGGGCCGGGGCTCTGCGGCAAGACCACGAACCTGAAGGTCTTGCACGACCGCCTCGAGCCTGGAACCGCCGGCAAACTCCTGAACCTGCAGACGCAGACCGACCGCACGATCTATTTCGATCTGCTCCCGGTCGAGCTCGGCGACATCAAGGGCTACAAGATCCGGTTCCAGCTCGCGACCGTGCCCGGCCAGACTGCGTTCAACGAAACCCGGCGCGTGGTGCTCAAGGGCGTGGACGGGATCGTCTTCGTCGCGGACTCGCAGTGGACCATGCTCCCAAAAAATCTCGAGAGCTGGCAGAACCTCAAGGACAACCTCAAGTCCAACGAGATCTCATTCGAAAAAATCCCGGTCGTGATCCAGTACAACAAGCGGGACCTGGTGGACATCCTCGCCGTCGACGCGATGCAGGAGGCCCTCGGCCTGTCGTCGTATGCGTTCGTCGAGGCCGTCGCGAGCGCCGGCCGCGGCGTCACCGAAACGTTCAAGCTGATCTCGAAGCTCACCTTCGTCGACCTGTTGCGGCGCCTCCAGGGCCGCAAGGCGGAAGAGGCGAGCGCCGCCGCCGCAGCCGAAGAGGCGCGCCAGGACGACCTGCAGACCTGGAAGGACTCTCTCCTGAAACGCGAGTCGCAGTCCACCATGCAGATCCAGCGCCCCTCGCGGCCGTTCTCGCTCGTGCCGCGCGTTTCCGATGAAGCGCCGTTCGACACCACCGAACTCGGCCGCGAGGCCGACGACGAGGACGCCTCGTCGCCGTACGCCGTTCCGGAGCCGCCGGGCCTCGAGCCGGGCGCGCCGATGGAGCTCACGCCGCCGGCCGCGACCATCGAGATGGACGCCATCGGCCTGGACGAGCTCGAGCAATCGGTGGAGGAGCCGGAAGCTCTGGCAGCTACCGACGTGGTCGAAGAGCTCTCCGCCAGCGAAGAGATCGAAGAGTTCGAGCCCATGCCGGAAGCCGAGCGCCAACCGGCAACGGACCCCACCTTTCTGCCCTCCGACGCCGAGGCCCGGGCTGCGAGCGAGCGCCTCGCGCTTCTCGAGGAGCGCCTGCGCGAGGCCGAGGGTCGGGCGGAGCGCGAACGGGAGGCCGCCGAGCGCCTCGATCAGGCCGTCTCGTCCGCGCACGAGCGCGTGGCCGCCACGACGGCGCACCTTTCCGCCCTCGAGGAACGGCTCGCGGCCGTCGAGAAGGGTGTCGCGGCCCTCCACGACGGGCTGGGCTCGCTGGCTCAGCGGCTCGCGCCAGTGGAGAGCGCGGCCGATGGGCGCGGCGATCTCGAGGCGAGCATCCGCGGCCTCGAATCGGCGCTCCAGGGCCTCACGGAGCGGCTCGAATCCGGAGCCGCGCGCCAGCGCAAGGACGCCGACGACGTCGGCATGGCGCTCGGCAGCCTCACCGAAAAGGCCCAGGTCCTGGACCAGCGGATGGCCGTTCTCCTGAGCCAGTCCGGCTCCCACGAGGACCAGATGGGCGGG
>JANMPW010000078.1:0-2028 GCA_031370065.1 Acidobacteriota bacterium | reverse complement strand
CCGCAAGCTCGCGCAAGAACGCGGGCAAATGCTCGCCGAGGGACTCGAGGGCTTCGAGCGGGCGCGCGGCGAGCTCGCGCGCCGCGTCGAGAAGGAGCTCGATGGCGCCCGTGCCGACGCTTCGCGCCTGGCCCGGGTTTCCGCCGCGCGGATCGTCGAAGAAGCGGCCTTTGCGGCAGAAGTCGAGCCGGTCGTCGCCATGGCGCGGGAGGCCGAGGAAGAGATCGCGCGCGCGGTCCAGATCGGACACCGGGCGCGTGTGAGAGGTCTGAATGCCGAGGGCCTCGTCGTCGCGTTCGACGGCGACTGGGCGCAGATGGACGTCCGGGGCAAGCGCCTGCGGGTGCGCCGCGGCGAGCTCGAGCCCCTCGGCGCGGCCCCCGGCAAGACTCGGGAAACCTCCACGAGCCGCGCTCAGGATCGACAATCCGGCTCGCGACTCGCGACTCACGACTCTCAACCCGCCTCCGGCCCCACCGCTGAAATCAACGTCATCGGCACCCGGCTCGACGAGGCGATCGACGCCACCGAAAAGGCGCTCGACCAGGCCCTGATGTCCGGAGCGGCGCGGCTGCGAGTCATCCACGGCCACGGAACCGGACGGTTGCGCGACGGCCTGCGGGAGCATTTCCGGGACCATGTGGCGGTTGCCGGGCTCAAGGCGGCCGATGCCCGCGAGGGTGGCAACGGAGCGACGATCCTCGAATTGAGATAAGAAGCGACTTGTTCGACGGCTCACGACTCATCACTCACGACTCACGACTCGACTCATGACTTCTTCCGACCTCGACATCAACGACAACGTCCTCGCCGAGCTGCGATCCGCTTCCGACATCGTCGCGGTCATCTCCGACCACACGACGCTGAAGAAGGCCGGCCGCTCGTGGAAGGGGCTGTGCCCGTTTCACAACGAGCGCACCCCTTCGTTCACGGTCGACCGCGACAAGGGCCTCTACCACTGCTTCGGCTGCGGCGCGGGCGGCGACGTCATCCACTTCGTCCGCCAGATCGATCGCCTGGAGTTTCCCGAGGCGGTCGAGGCGCTCGCGTCGCGCTTCGGCGTGACGATCCCGCGCCGGCAGCGCAGCGGTCCGCGCGACGACCGGCGCGACGGCCTCTTTGAAGCGCTTTCGGCGGCGCAGCGCTTCTTCGCCGAACGGCTCTCGCGACCCGGCAACACGGCCGCGGCGTACCTCGAGGGACGCGGGGTGCCCGGCGACATGTGGATGACGCTCGGTCTCGGCCATGCGCCCGATTCCTGGGACTCGCTCTCGAAGGCGCTTACGGGCGCCTTCCCGGAAGACCTGTTGATCGAGGCCGGGCTCCTCCAGTCGCGCGCGGAGGGAAAGGGCGCTTACGATCGGTTCCGCGACCGCCTTCTCTTCGTCGTGCGCGACGAGCGCGGCCGCGCGGTCGGATTCGGCGGGCGCACACTCTCGGCCGACGGCGAGCCCAAGTACCTGAATTCGCCCGAGTCGCCGGTCTTCTCGAAGAAGCGTCTGCTCTACGGCCTCTTCGAAGCGCGCGAGTCCATCCGGCGAGGCGATCGGGTCGTCGTGGTCGAGGGCTACTTCGATCACCTCGCGCTGGTGCGCGCGGGCATCCAGGAGACGGTCGCGTCGATGGGGACCGCGCTGACGCCAGAGCAGACGGAGAAGCTGCGCCGTCTCTGCCCGCACGCAATTGTCTGTTATGACGGCGACTCCGCGGGCCGCAACGCCACTCACGGCGCGCTCGGGCTCCTGCTCGCGCAAGGGTTCGACGCCCGGGTCGCGCGACTGCCCGAGGGAGAGGACCCGGACGACCTTCTGCGGCGCGAGGGCCCGGAGTCGCTTTCCCACGCCATCGACGAAGCCCCCGACTACCTGACCTGGCTCCTCGAGGACATCCGGCCCGCCGAAGCCGGGCTCGAATCGGGCGAAAAACGGGAACGGATCGGCAAGATCCTCGAGATTCTCAAAATGATCCCCGACCGGATCCTCCGCTACGAGGAGTACCGAAAGCTTTCCGCGGCGGTCTCCGTGCCAC
>JANMPW010000024.1:0-12391 GCA_031370065.1 Acidobacteriota bacterium | reverse complement strand
GTTCGGCCGTTACAAGACGATGGGCTGGGGGATCGACACGTGGTCGATCCAGTCGGCGACGCTCTCGGAAGAGGCGTTCCTGGAAGACGTCCGCGAGACCTGCGAACAGGAACGCAAGATGCTTCGGGGCTTGCTCGCGGGAGACCAGAAGCTCCTCTTCTACTACTTCGAGTTCCCCGACCGCGTGGGTCACGTTTTCTGGCGCTTCCGCGACCCGCAGCACCCGGCCTACGACGCGAAGCTCGCGGCCAAGTACGGCGGCGCCGTCGAGGACTCGTATCGAACGATGGACCAGATCGTCGGCGAGACGGCGAAGGCGCTCAAGCCCGACGACATTTTGATCGTCCTCTCGGACCACGGCTTCGCAACCTGGCGGCGCTCGGTCAACTACAACTCCTGGCTCGTCGAGAACGGCTATCTCGTGTTGAAGGGCAGCGCGAAGCGGCAAAACCTCGAGGCCCTCTTTTCGCGCGGGCAGTTCTGGGAGGCCGTCGACTGGTCGAAGTCGAAGGCCTACGCGATGGGACTCGGAGACATCTACGTCAACCTGAGCGGCCGGGAGGCCGGAGGCATCGTCGCGGCCGGCGCGGAGTACGATGCGCTGCGCACCGAGCTGATCTCTCGGCTCACGGGCCTGACCGATCCGAAGAACGGAGAGAAGGCGGTCTCACGCGTCTTCAAGCGCGAGGACATCTACCGGCGCTACGACCCGCGCCTCATCCCCGACCTCATCGTCGCCAACCGGCCGGGCTACCGCGTCTCGTGGCAGTCGTCGCTCGGCGTGCCCACGGGCAGCGTGTTCGAGGACAACCGCGACGTCTGGAGCGGCGACCACTGCTCGCTCGACCCCGACCTCGTGCGCGGCGTGTTTTTCTCGTCAAAGCCGTTTCACGCGGAGGGCGTGCCGGGCATCGCGGATGTGACGGCGTCGGTGAGGGCGCTCGTCGGCGGCGCTGCGGTTCCGGATGCCGCGGGGAAGACTCTCTGGTGAGGCGACTCGCGCTCGCCGTGCTACTGCTCGCTATTCCGCTGTTCGCTCAAGAGACCGCCCCCCCCGCCGATTCCGAACGCCATGCCGACCTCGCGCGGCTGCAGAGCCGGATCGGAACTCTCAAGTCGCGGCTGGCCGAGAGCGAGAAGAAGGAAGCCACGCTGGCCGAGGAGTTGAAGCGCCTCGAGCTCAAGCTCGAGATCGCGACGCGCGAGGGCGAGCTCGTGGCGGCCACCCGCGAAGAGTTTGCGCGCCGCCTCTCAGCGGTGACCCGGGAGCGGGCCGCCGCCTCGGCCTCGGCCGTGGAGTGCCGCCGGCTGCTCCTCGCGCGCGCCCGGCTCCTGCAGCGCTTCGGGCGCTTCGGGTATTTCCGCGTGCTCCTCGAGGCGAACGACCTGCCGGCCTTCCTCGACTCCATCGAGCGGCTCGACAGCCTGGCCCGCCGCGACGGACGACTGCTCGGCCAGTACCGGTTCGCCGAGGAACGGCTCGAGCAGAATCTCGCCCGCGAGCAGGCGCTCAAGGGCGAGATCGACCGGCTCTACGCGAAGAGCCGGCAGGAAGAGGCGCGCGTGGCCTCGCTCAAGACCGAGCGCGAGAGGCTGCTCGCGCGAGAGCAGAACGCCTCCGCCTCGCGGCGGCGCGAGGTCTCGGCGCTGACCGACAAGGTCACGCGCCTCGAGCGCCTGCTCGAGACGTTGACGCGCCGGACCGAGGGCGAAGAGCCGGTCGGGCCCTCCGGCGGGATCCGACCATGGAAGGGCGTTCTCGACTGGCCCGCGCGCGGCACCATCGTCGAGACCTTCGGCCGCCATCGCCACCCGAAGTTCGACACCTGGACCGTGTCGAATGGCGTCGCGCTCGCAGTGCCGCTCGGCACGCCGGTGCGGGCGGTCTATGCCGGCAAGACCGTCTATGCCCAGTGGCTGGCCGAGTACGGAAACCTCGTCATCCTCGACCACGGCGACGGCATGCTGACCCTCTACGCATGGCTCCAGGCGGTTTTGGTCAAGCCGGGCGAGCCGGTCGCCGTGGGCGCCGAGATCGGCCTGGCCGGGTACGGCCCGGGCCGGGACGAGTCCGGCGTGTATTTCGAGGTGCGTGACCGGCAGAAGGCGAGCGACCCGGTGGCATGGCTGAGATGAGGGTGTCGGAACTCGTGGAAATGTCTCCCCCTCACCCGAGTGTTACCATCGCCACGATGAGATCCAACCGCTCCCGCGTCTTCTTCGTGGTGGTTTCTTTGTGCGCCCTGGCGTCTCTTCGGGCCGTGACCGGTCCAGAGGGGTCCGGCCGCGACCCGGCAACGCGGGCTCTTTCGATCTTTTCGGAAGTCTTCTCGCTGACCCGCTCCAACTACGTCGAGCCGACCGACACGAAGGCCCTGCTCGAGGGCGCCTACGACGGGATGTCGGATGCTCTCGATCCGTTCTCCTATTACGTACCCGCCTCCTCGATGGCGGCGTACAAGGCGCAGCAGGCCGCCGGCGCGGCGAGCCCGGGGATCGTTTTCGCGCGCCGCGGGGGCTACCCGTACGTCGTCGGCCCGCTGCCGGGTTCTCCGGCCGAGAAGGCCGGGGTCAAGGCGGGCGACCTCATCGACTCGATCGACGGCACGCTGCTCCGCAACGCTCCGGTCTGGAAGATCAAGGCCGCGCTCGAGGGCCCCGAAGACTCCTCGTGCGAGATCGTTCTCTTCCGCGGCGGCGACGAGAAGCGCGTGATGCTTTCGGTCGGCCGAGCGCGTTTCGAGCCGCCGCCGGTAAGCGTGAAGTGGGAGCGCGACGTCGCGATCCTCAAGATCCCGACTTTCACGCCGGCGACCGCGGCCGCCATCCGCAAAGAGCTCGACGAGGCCTCGCGGCGCTCGATCCCGAACGTGGTGCTCGATCTGCGAGGGTCGATCGGGGGCGCGATCCCGGACGCGGCGCCCGCGGCCTCACTCTTCCTTTCGAAGGGCCCCATTGCGACGGTCGTCTCGCGCAAGGCGGCCGAAAAGCCGCTCGAAGCCGCGGGGGATCCGGTGTGGAAGGGGCGCGTCGTGCTCCTGATCGACGATTCCACTGCGGGCCCGGCCGAGGTCTTTGCGGCCGCCCTGCACGACCGCGCCAAGGCCGCGACCGTCGGGGAGACGACGGTGGGCATGGCGATCATCCAGAGAAACGTGCCGACCGAGGAAGGGGGCAGCCTCTTCATGACCGTCGGGCGCTATGTCTCGCCGTCCGGGCAGGTGCTCGGCGGCAAGGGGCTTTCGCCGGACGAGCGGGTCATCGTGATCCCGGGCGGGGCGGGCGAACGGGACGCGATCCTCGAGCGCGGCCTCGAGATCGTCCGCGGCGAGACAGCCGCCCGCAAGGCCGCCTAGTCTGACCCGCCGCGTCCGCCGCGTCCTTCCGGCGACCTTTTTTTTCGCGCTCCTTTCCCTGGTCCTTGCCGTCGCGCTCTATCTCGAGTCCTGCCCCTCGCGCCCCTCGCCGCCGCCGCACGCCCCGAGGCCCACGGCGCGGCCGCCGCAGCCCGCGCGCACCCGTCCTCCGGCGCCGTCGCCCCGCCCGCCGCGGCTTCCCGAGAAGACACCCCCGCCCGCCGCTGGGTCTGCCCGGGTCGCGATCGTGATCGACGATCTTGGAAACGAGCTCGCGCCCGCGGAGAGGATCGCCGGATGGCGCGAACCGGTTGCGGGCGCGGTGTTGCCGCGGTTGCGCTGGAGCGCCACCTCGGCCGATACCCTGCGACGCGGCGGCAAGGAAGTCCTCCTGCACCTGCCGATGGAGCCCTCAGGCTACCCGAGGGTGCGGCCCGGCCCGGGCCTCGTGCTGCGGTCCCAGACGGACGCCGAAATCGCGCGCACCCTCGAGGAAGACCTCGCCTCGGTCCCGGGCGCCGTCGGCGTCAACAATCACATGGGCTCCGCTGCGACGGCCGACCCGCGCGTGATGCGTGCCGTGGTCGCGGTCCTCTTGCGGCGCGGCCTCTTCTTTCTCGACAGCCGCACGACCGACGCGACGGTCGCCGAGAAAACGGCCGAGGACGCCTCGGTGCCCGCCGTGTCGCGCCGCGTATTTCTGGACGATATCGCGACCGAAGAAGCGATCCGCGCGCAGCTGGTCGAGCTCGTGCGGCGCGCCCGTCAGGAAGGCGATGCGGTCGCGATCGGGCACCCGTATCCGGCGACACTCGCGGTGCTGGAGAAGGACTTGCCGGGGTTGGCGGGTCGGGGAGTCAGGCTGGTGAGGGTGAGTGAGTTAGTGAAATAGGACCGGTCATGAGTCGTGCTTTTTCGCTTCCTCCCAATACTCATCGAGCTCCTTCATCGGCACCTCCGACACGTCCCGGCCGCTTTCCTTCGCGCGGCGGGCGACGCCGGCGAAGCGGTCGCGGAATCTCCGGTTGGCCTGGCGCAGGGCCGCCTCCGGGTCGATCTTGCGGCGGCGTGCGAGGTTGACGACGGAGAGCAGGACGTCGCCGATCTCGTGCGTCTCGGCCGCGTGGTCGCCGGCTTTCTCGGCCGCGGCCCACTCGGCCAGCTCCTCCTCGATCTTCGCCACGACGTCGGCGTCGCGCTCCCAGTCGAACCCGAGGTCCGCCGCGCGCAGGGTCTGGCGGTACGACGTCGCCAGGGCCGGCAGGCCCGCGGGGAGCGTTCCCAGCGGGTCCTCCGTGGCGCCGGGCTGGTGGCGCTTGCGCCGTTCCCATGCGTTCTTGACCTCCTGCGCGCTCCCGGCAAGCGTGTCGCCGAAGACGTGCGGATGTCGCTCGATCATTTTTTGCGTGATGCCTTGCGCGACGGCGTCGGCGCCGAACCAGCCCCGCTCCTCGGCGAGTTTCGAGAGGAACAGGACTTGGAAGAGCAGGTCGCCGAGCTCGTCGCAGAGCGGGCCCGGGGCACCTTCGTCGAGCGCCGCCAGCGTCTCGTGGGTCTCTTCGAGCAGGTACGTCTTCAGGGTCTCGAAGGACTGTTCGCGGTCCCACGGACAGTCGCGCCGCAGGCGGGCGACGAGCGCGACGAGGCGATCGAGCGCTTCGGACACGGGCGGATGATAGTGCTTTCAGGGGCGCTCGACGCGCCCGACGGGAGCCAAGAGCGGTGCACGGCTTGGTGCGCCAGGCGTGCCGAGGGACTCCGGTAGCAAGCAGCCTGTTAAACTCGTACAGTTCCAACCGCAGGATGGAAGGCGTGAGCGAAGAGGAGAAGCCAATCCGCGTGGTCGATCGTCGGATGTTCACACCCGACGGAGAGTTGCGTCCCGATTTCGAGGCGGACGAGACCCCGGAGCCGCCGAAGGCCCCTCCGACCGCCGCGCCCCCGCGCTCGGCCGCGCCGCAGACGCCCGTCGCGCCGGACGCCGGCGGGGAGGGGGCCACCTCGCAGGCGTTCCTGGCGCTCGTGAGCTTCCTCGCGACCAACGTGTATGCGGCCCTCGGCATCGATGCGATGACCGGCAAGACGCTTCCGCGCCGGGACCCCGCGGCGGCGCAGCAGATGATCGAGTGGCTCGTGGTCCTCGAGCAGAAGTCGCGCGGCAATCTGAATTTCGAGGAAACCGACCTGATGTCGCGGGCACTCTACGAGCTGCGGATGGCCTACGTCGAGGCCGTGCGTCCTCCCGGCCGGGAGCCTGCGCCCCCGGGCGGGTAGAAGCCGTCACGATGGATTTGCGACCGAACGGCAGGCGAACCGCGGGCCTCGCCTGCCTCCTTGCGACGGTTTTCGCGCTCGCGGCCCTTGCGGCCCGCGCCCAGGACGCCCTCTCGCCGCTTCCGCCGCCGGTGACCCGCGGGCTCTACCGGGCTCAATGGTTCGAGTTTCTATCGGCCTTTTCGGAAAACGACACCGCGGCCGAAACCATGGCCCTCGACGCCATGGCTGGGGCGGCGCGCAAGGTCGGAGTGCGGCGCCTCTCCGACTTCTCGCGAACGGCCGTGTACCTCGGGCGCCGCGCGGAAAAGCAAGGGCAGCAGGAACGCGCGGACCGCGCTTACCGGGCCGCCCTGACCCTGGACGACACCAACCCGGACGCGGTCCTGGCGCGGTTTTCGTTCCTGGTCCGCCGCGCAAGAGTGGCGGACGCGCTGCGCAGCCTTCCCGAGGCCGCCTCCGCCCTGTTCGCTGCCCACGAGTCGCGCGTTGCGATCCTTTCTTCGCTCGGGATCTGGGCCGCCGCGGCCGCGGCGGCAACGCTGGCCGGAGTGATCCTGGCGCTCGCCGTGCGGCATGCCCCGCGCGTCCTGCACGACATCCGGGAAGCCGCATTTCGCTCCTTCGGGCGCAGCGGCGCCCTGCCGCTAGGCCTGGTCATCGCCGGCCTCCCGCTGTTCATCGGCTTCGGGCCCGTGTGGCTCGTCTTGTATTGGGGCGCTCTGCTCTGGGCCTATGCCGAGAGCCGGGAGCGCTTCGTCCTCGGCGCGGGGTTCTTGGCCCTCGCGCTCCTCGCGCCGCTCGCGGCGTGGATCACGCAGGAGAATATCCGGCAGCGGTCGCCGCTGTACGTCGCCGCGATCGATCTCGAGGAGCGCCGCGAGGACGCCAGCGCCGAGGACGGCCTGCGCCAGGCCGCGGCGGTTTTTCCGGAAGACCCCGACGTTTGGTTCCTTCTGGGAATCTACTCCGAGCGGTCGGGGGATCTCGACCGTGCGCAGTCGGATTACAGCCGCGCCATGCAGGCGGACCCCGGCGACTACCGGCCGCCCCTGAACAGGGGGAACGTGCACTTCACCGAGGGGGACTACGGTGAGGCAATCCGCGACTACACCGAAGCGTCGAAACGCGCGCCCATGGCCGCCGACGCGTACTACAACCTCTCGCTTGCCCGCGGCGAGGCCTACGATTTCGACGGGCAGGCCCTGGCCATCGCCAGTGCCCGCGAGCTTTCCACATCGCAGGTCGCCACGTGGTCCGGAACGCCCACGCTGTCCCGTGTCGTGTCCGCGGGTTTTCCGCTTTCGCGCGCGCGGGCCCGGATCGCGGATTGGAACGCGCAGCCTAAGAGCCGGCGTCTGCCCGGTCACGGCACGGCGGCCCGGCCGTGGCGCGCCCTGATCTCGCCGTGGGCGCTCGCTCCGATCGGCGTCCTGATCTTCGGGGTGGTCCTCGCGCGTCTGCGCCGCCGCCGGGGCCTGGCCTCGCTGTGCGAGCACTGCGGACGGTCCTTCTGCAATCGCTGCCGGCGGTACGGCGACCCGGGGCTGTACTGCACGATGTGCTCCCGTACCTACGTCCGCAAGGAGAACGTGGACATCGAGATCCAGGTGGCCGAGGCCCGGCAGATGCAGGACCGCGCGACGCGCCGGGCTCGGACGAGTCGGATCGCGTCCTTGCTGCTGCCCGGCTCGCACGCGTTCCTGGAGGAGCGGCCCGTCGCGGGGGGGGTCACTCTTTTCCTCTTTTTTTTCGGCCTCGCGGCCGCGCTCATTGACGAAAAGCTCTTCGACCCTCTGACGCTGCCGCCGCCCGGGGGACTGCGGGCGACCGTGATCCTCGGCGGCGCCCTCGCGGCGCTGGTGTGGATCCGGTCGCAACTGGTCGGCAGGAGGGCCCCCGGTGGGTCTTGAGGGCACCCTCAAGGTTTTCTCGCTGACCGAGATCTTCCAGATGCTCGGCCTGCAGCGAAAGACCGGCGTGCTCTCCGTCGAGGGGGAGGACGACTCGGTGACGATCTCGTTCCTCAACGGCTCCGTCGTGGCGGCAGAGTCGCGGGCGCGGCGGCTGGACAACCGACTCGGCAACCTGCTGCTGCGCGCCGGATACGTGACGCAGGAGCAGCTCGAACGCGTGCTCGCGATCCAGAAGCTGACGCAGCAGCGCATGGGATTCCTCCTGGTGCGCGAGCGGCTCGTCGAGCCCCAGGAGCTGCGCGAGGCGTTGCGCGTCCAGATCTCGCGGATCGTGTACGCGGCCTTCCGTTGGCCCGACGGACGCTTCCACTTCACGCAGGAGGGCACTGTCGATTACGACGCCGACCACATGTCGCCGGTCTCGACCGACACGGTCCTCATGGAGGCCGCGCAGGTCGAAGACGAATGGCCGATGCTCGAGCAGAAGGTCGGGTCGCTGTCCTCGGTCTTCCGGCGCGCTCCGGGAGTCGAGAACTTCAATGTCGTCACCGGCCAGAAGAATCCGCCCGAGGGGACACTCTCGGTGTCGCGGCCCGAGGCGGAGACGTGGCGGTGGACCGACGGCAGGCGCAGCGTGGGCGACATCATGGAGCGCGCGTTCCTGTCGGACTTCGAGGTTCTCAAGGGGACAGTGGATCTGTTGGCCCGCAACCTCATCGAGAGAGGACGCGTCGAGGAGGAGATTCCCGCAGCGCCTCCCGCGCCGGAGGTTTCCGTCGCGGCCGCGCGGACCTCCGGCCGCGCGATCGGGCTCTGGGCGGCGCTCGCGCTGCTCGCGGCGCTTTCGCTCTACCTGATCCCGAGCAACCCCGCGAACGTGCTGCTGCGCCCGCCCGGCGACATGCGTGAGACGGCCGATCTTCTCAAAGCCATCTCGCTCAACCGCGCCGTCTCGATCGAGCGCGCCGTGAGGATCTACTACGATTCGAGCGGGCGCTACCCGCGCGGCCTCGAGGACCTGGTCGTCGCAGGAATCCTCGAGGAGGATGCGCTGCGCGACCCGTACGGCCGCTTCTACCGCTACATCCTGCGGGCGGAAGATGGGAAATTTGGCCTCTACGGCAGAAATGCCGCCGGGCAGATCGACCTCGACCTGTCCCTCGAGAGAAGCCTGGCACCGGTTTCGGAGCTGAGGCCGGCTCCCTCGCGGCCGCCGGTTCAGACAGAGCGGCCGAGCGTTCTGGTCGTCGAATAGAATAGCGTCCAAGAATATGAGTCTAATCGACTTAATAAGACAAAATAAATAGTTGACACTGTAACGCTCATATCCTATTCTCCAGCCTCCCAAAGCGGGTTGGAATAGGAGCAATAGGACAATGAGCAAGATCATCGGTATCGATCTCGGCACCACGAATTCGTGCGTCGCCGTCATGGAGGGTGGCGACCCCGTCGTCATCCCGAACGCAGAAGGAAACCGGACCACGCCCTCGGTCGTGGCCTTTTCGAAGACCGGCGAGCGGCTCGTCGGCCAGGTCGCCAAGCGCCAAGCCATCACGAATCCCGCCAACACCATCTATTCGATCAAGCGCTTCATGGGGCGCAAGTACTCGGAGGTCTCCGAGGAAATGAAGATGGTGCCGTACGTGGTCATCGAGGCCCCGAACAGCGACTGCCGCATTCGAGCGGGCGGCAAAGAGTCCTCGCCGCCGGAGATTTCCGCGATGATTCTCGGCAAGCTGAAGGAGGCGGCGGAGGCGTATCTCGGCGAGAAGGTCACCCGGGCGGTCATCACGGTGCCCGCGTACTTCAACGATTCGCAGCGCCAGGCCACCAAGGACGCCGGCCAGATCGCCGGGCTCACGGTCGAGCGGCTCGTCAACGAGCCCACCGCGGCCGCGCTCGCGTACGGCCTCGACAAGAAGAAGGACGAGACGATTGCCGTCTACGACTTTGGCGGCGGCACGTTCGACATCTCGATCCTCGAAGTGGGCGAAGGCGTCGTGGAGGTCAAGTCCACCAACGGCGATACGCACCTGGGCGGCGACAACATCGACCAGCGCGTCATCGACTGGATCCTCGCCGAGTTCAAGAAGGACCAGGGCGTCGACCTTTCCAAGGACGCCATGGCCATGCAGCGCCTGAAAGAGGCGGCCGAGAAGGCAAAGATCGAGCTCTCCAACGTCGTCGAGACGGAGGTCAACCTGCCCTTCATCACGGCGGACGCATCGGGGCCGAAGCACCTGCAGCTGCGGTTGAGCCGCGCGAAGCTCGAGCAGCTCGTCGAAGACATCCTCCAGAAGTCGATGGGCCCGTGCAAGCAGGCGTTGAAGGACGCCGGCCTCGAGCAGAAGGACATCGACGAGGTGGTTCTCGTCGGCGGCCAGACGCGCATGCCGCGCATCCAGCAACTCGTCAAGGAGTTTTTCGGCAAGGACCCGCACCAGGGCGTCAACCCGGACGAGGTCGTCGCCATCGGCGCCGCCATCCAGGGGGGCGTACTGGCGGGAGACGTCAAGGACCTCCTGCTGCTCGACGTGACGCCGCTCTCCCTCGGCATCGAGACCCTGGGCGGCGTGACGACCCGGTTGATCGAGCGCAATACGACGATTCCGACCAAGAAGAGCGAGACGTTTTCCACCGCGGGCGACAACCAGACGTCCGTCGAGATCAAGGTGCTCCAGGGCGAGCGCGAGATGGCGCGGGACAACAAGACGATCGGCGTCTTCCACCTCGTGGGTATCCCGCTGGCGCCGCGGGGCGTGCCGCAGGTCGAGGTGTCGTTCGACATCGACGCCAACGGCATCATGAACGTCTCGGCCAAGGACCTCGGCACGGGCCAAGAGCAGAAGATCACAATCACCGCCTCGTCCGGGCTCGCCAGGGACGAAATCGATCGAATGGTGCGCGACGCCGCGGCCCACACGGAAGAGGACCGCAAGCGGCGCGAGGAGATCGAAGCGAAGAACCGGCTCGATTCGCTCGTCTATTCGTCCGAGAAGACCTTCTCGGAGAACAAGGGCAAGCTCGCGGCTGCCGACGCCTCGATGATCGAGACGGCGCTCGCCGACGCGAAGAAGGCGCTCGAAGCGGGCGGGACCGACGCGATGAACCAGGCTGCCGAGCGCCTGCAGCAGGCCTCGCACAAGCTCGCCGAGGCGATGTACAAGGGCGCCGCGGAGGCTTCCGGCGGGGGCGCCGACCCTGCGGAGCCGTCGGCCTCGGGATCCGGCGCGGCCAAAGAGGACGAGGTCATCGACGCGGAGTACGTGGATAGCGAGAAGAAGTGACGGGCACGCGGCGCGTGCCCGTCATCCCGAGCCCCTCGCCTTCGCTCAGGGCAGGCTCCGCGAGGGATCCCGGGCGTTCGAGCTCGGGGTTCCTCGGCCTTCGGGCCTCGGAATGACCGCCATACGGGCTAGACTCTTGGAAGCAGCCCCATGACCGTCTTTCGCTGGAATTCGCTCCAGGACCTTTTCGCCATCCAGGAGAAGGTCAACCGGCTTTTCGAGGAAACGATCCACCGCACCGAGTTTCCCGACGAAGGCCTCGATACGGCCCTGTGGTCCCCGGCGGCCGACGTCTTCGAGAGCTCGGATGAGATCGTCCTGAACGTCGAGCTGCCCGGAGTACGGCTAGACGACGTGCGCCTCGAGGCCCTGGACGGCAAGCTCCGGGTCTCCGGGCATCGCCGGGCCGACGAGGGCGTGGAGCCCCGCCATTTCGTCCGGATGGAACGCATCTACGGCAACTTCTCGCGCGACTTCCCGGTGCCGGTCTCGCTCGACGCAGGGCTGATCAAGGCGACGCTTCGGGCAGGGGTGCTGCGCGTCGTGGCCCCGAAAGTCCACCGCGGTCAGCCGATCCCGGTCGAGCCGAGGCAGGCACGTTGAAGCCGCGGGATGGCGTCGGCGTCGGCGTCTTTCGCATCGGCGCAATTGCCGAGCGCTTCGGGATCCACCCCCAGACCCTCCGGATGTACGAGCGGGAGGGGCTGTTGCGCCCGGCCCGGACCGAGGGAAACACGCGTCTCTACGACAACGACACGATCGAACGCCTCGAGATCATCCTCACGCTGACGCGGCACCTGGGCGTCAACCTGGCGGGGGTCGACGTCATTCTCCACATGAAGCGGCGGATGGAGAAGATGCAGGGGGAGGTCCAAAAGATGCTCCTGGCGATGCGGGAGGAGGTCGAAACCCGGCGTTCGGGTGCGGACCGGACCCTCGCCCTGGCGCGCATTCCGGGCCGCCGCTACGCCGACGCCCGGCCGGATAAGAGGTAGACGGCAGGCGGCAGGAGAGCTCATCCCTCCGCGTCCTGTTTCCTGCATCCTGCCCCCCGCTATAGAATCCCGGCTTTCGAATAGACCGTTTGGAGGGACTGTGAAAAAGCTTCTGCTCGCTCTCGCCGGCATCGTCCTCGCTGCGTCCGCGCTTGCGGAGTTCACGAAAAACAAGGATTGGGACAAGAGTCCCGAGGCCTACTTCCTGACCCCGGCCGAGCGCGCCGAATGGAAAAACGTCGCGTCGGACGAGGATGCCGAAAAGTTCATCCTGTTGTACTACGCCCGGCGCGGCGGGGAGCCCTTCAAGCAGGAGATCTCCCGCCGGATCGCCGCCGCCGACCATCAGTTCAAGATGCAGCGCTACAAGCGGGGTGCCGACTCCGTGCGCGGGCACCTGCTCGTGGTCCTGGGGACTCCGTCGCGCGTCTCGCAATCCCGCGCGCAGGAGGGGGCCCTCAACGACTCGGGTGGCGTGACGGCGCCCGGGATCGATACCCGCTCGGGAGCCAGTGCGTCCGCTGCGATCTCCTACACGTGGACGTACGCCCCGGACAAGTTTC
>JANMPW010000013.1:0-1603 GCA_031370065.1 Acidobacteriota bacterium | reverse complement strand
GCCACGCCGATCTTGTTCGACCCGCCGTCGTCGCCGACCATGGTGCCCATCGTGTGTGTGCCATGGCCGTAGTCGTCGCAGGGCTCGGGCGAGTCCGCACCGCAGGAGCCTCCGCCCGAGTGGATCGCGTCGTGCCAGTGGTAGTTGTGATCCGCGACGAACCCGTTCCAGCCCAGGTACTTGCCCTTGATGGCGGGATGCTGCCACTCGTAGCCCGTGTCCTCGCCGCTGACCACGATCCCCTGGCCCTTGTAGCCGAACGCCCAGACTTGCGGAGCGCGCACCTTTGCGACGCCCCACTCGATGGCGTCGGGAGCGTCCGGCGCGCTCGGAGAGGGACTCGAAGCCACCGGGCCGTCGAAGCGAACCGCCGGGTTCGCGTAGATGTGGAAGACGTCTTCGCGCGCGGCAAGCTCCTGGACGAGGCGCAAGTCGCCGCGCACCCAGATCACGTTCGCGACCCAGTACGAGCGGTACTGCGTGCCGCGCGCCTCGAGAAAGGCGAGTAGAGGCGCCTGCGTGCGCGCGGCCGTGGAGCTCAGCGCGTCCGCGACGAACGCGCCCTTTTCGGTCTTCGTTGCGAGCGTCCGCGCCCCTCGCAGATCCGCCTGCTCGTGAAGCATGACGAGGAAGTCCGTGTCGCCGCGCGAGGCCGTATCGAGGACCCAGGGGTCGACCTTCTGGCGAAGGTCTTCGGCGAAAGCAGCGCCGGCGGCGAGAGCGAGTGCGAGGCAGTAGACGACCGTCGTGCGGAACCGCATGGGATGTCCTCTCCTTTGCAAACGAGTCGGGCGATTATGCCCGAAATTCTCTCCCCCCCTCTTCGAGGAAGAGGGTCGGGGTGAAGGGGGGACGTACGGCAGCCCGAACGTCTTCGTCCAGAAACACGGCCGTCTGGCCGCGGGTATTGGAGTTGTTGGCTTCTTCCTGCGCCCGAGCGTCGTCGAGGCGAGCGAGGGCCGCACGGTCATCCGGATTCCGCTGTCGCGCCGCTCCCGAAACCACCTCGGTTCGATGTACTTCGGCGCGTTGTGCGCGGGAGCGGACCTGGCCGGCGCGCTGACGGCGATGCGGAGGATCGACGCCAGTGGCCGCAGGATTTCGCTCATCTTCAAAGACGTGAAGGCGCAGTTTTTCAAGCGCGCCGAGGGCGACGTGTTGTTTTCCTGCGATTATGGCGAGGCGGTCGCCGGACTCGTGCGGCGCGCGATCTCGAGCGGCGAGCGGGAAGAGCTTCCCGTGGCTGTCGGGGCGACCGTGCCCGAAAAGCTCGGGCCCGAGCCGGTGGCAGAGTTCGGTTCTCACTCTGTCTCTGAAGTGCCGGGACTAAAGCCGGGGTCTAACTGTCCTTTCGGACAGGTATAGCGTTACCGGGGGTAACACTTCCCTCCGCAGAGTTCGCCCTGTCCGGCCGGAAAAGCCCGTGGGTGGAACCACTTAGCCCTCTGGCCTCCGAATTGCTCTATTAGACCCGTGGAGAGGTGGGACCCCATGCCCATGGAGGACGTTCGGAACGAGCAGCGCAGCATCGAGGTGCATGTCGACGTGTCCTCGCTCAAGGGCGAGCCTCGGGGCGCCGACACCATGGTCTACACGGTTGCGC
>JANMPW010000704.1:0-2606 GCA_031370065.1 Acidobacteriota bacterium | reverse complement strand
GGGACGACGCCCTTCATGTCCTGGTCGAACCGCTCGAGAAACCCAAACCAGCGGCGGTCGGACTCGAGGCGCAGCCGGTCGAATTCCTCGCGAAGGGCGGCAAATCGCTCCGAGAGGCGCCGTTCGATCTCGGTCTCGAGCAGTTGGAGGCGGTCCCCAGCTTCGTTTTCGGCCATTGTTGGCATTATCGGGGGAGAGGCGGAGGTAAAGCTATTAGCGGTTGGCCCTTAGCGGCCGGCAGACTGCAAGCGTCCTCGGCGCTCCGCGGCCCGGGCCCCCGCTGGGGGCTGTAACCGTCCCGAGCCAATAATGACGGCTAACCATCTGCCTGCGTTGGAGATAGCTTCATTCCCGTTGACACCTCCAACCGACATCCTTAGTATATGTCGCTCTCTGAAACTCGCGGGTAAGGGGGTGAGTGTTCGTGCCTCTGGTCCATGTCAAAGAAGATGAATCCTTCGAGAACGCCATGCGGCGTTTCAAACGCAAGTGCGAGAAATCCGGAATCCTTTCCGAACTGAAAAAGCGGCAGCATTACGAAAAGCCGAGCGCCAAGCGCACGCGCAAGATGATCCAGGCCCGAAAGAAGATGCTCCGCAAGCTTTCGGAGGAGAAGCGAGCCACCCCGTAACCTCGCGAGACGGAGACGGCGCCGACCGGGAAGCCCTCGAGTTCGGCGTCGTCCTCCGCCTCATTTCTTCCCTGGCCCGAACGCCGCCCGGAAGGGCGGCCGTTTTGTCTCTGACCCCCTCCGGCGAAGAAGCCGAGGTCCGCCGTCTCCTCGCCGAGACCGACGAGGCCGTCAGCTTCCGGATCCGCCACGGCGGACTTCCCTTCGGCGGCCTCGAAGACGTCGCTCCCCTGCTCGCCTCGCTCGAGGCGGCCGGCGGCGCGGGCTCGCCCGAGGAGTTTCGCCCGATCGTGCGCGCGGCGCGGGCGTGCGATGCGGTCCGCCGTTTTCTCGCGAAGGCGGAGTCGCCACACCTGTCCGCCCGCCGCGAGCATCTGCCCGCGTTCCACGCGCTTCTCGCGCACGCCGCGCGGCTCTTCGGCACGGACGGCCTCCTGCGCGACGACGCATCGCCGGCACTCGCGGGCGCGCGCTCGAAGCTTCGCCGCCGCCGGACCGAAGTGTCGCGGCAGCTCGAAAAGATCCTCGGGGAGCGGCACGAGGCGATGGGCGACGCTGTCGTCGTGATGCGCAACGACCGCTACTGCCTTCCCGTCCTTGCTTCCTCCCGCGGCCGCGTGCCGGGGATCGTCCACGACCGTTCGGGCTCGGGCCAGACGGTGTTCGTCGAGCCGCTCGAGGTCATCGAGGCGAACAACGACCTGGCCCTGCTCTCTGCCGAAGAGCGGCGCGAGGTGGAGCGGCTACTCGGAGAGTTCGGCCGCGCGGTCCTCGGAGAGGCGGACGTTCTGCTCGACGCGGTCGACGCGCTCGCGGGCCTCGACGCCCTGGAAGCCAGGGTCGCCTTCGGCGAGATGGGCGAGGGGCGGCTTGCGGAGATCTCGGAGGACGGGAACTGGAGGCTCGTCGGCGCGCGCCATCCGCTTCTGGACGCGCGCTTCGAAAAGCTGCGGCGGCGCGTCCTCGGAGAGTCGCGCGAGCGCAGCGACGCCGTCGCCCTCGATTTCGAGCTCGCGGCGGACCGGCGCCTGCTCGTCGTGTCGGGGCCAAACGCCGGCGGCAAGACCGTCGTGCTCAAGACGGCCGGGCTCTTGTCGATGCTCACGCAGTGCGGCATCCCGATCCCCGCAGCCACGGGCACGCGGCTGCCGGTCTTTAGCGCGATCCGCACCGAGATCGGCGACTCCCAGGCGATCCTGTCGGACCGCTCCACGTTCTCGTCGTCCATGGAGCGCCTCGCCAGCATCCTCGCGGAGACCGGGCCGGACACGCTCGCGCTCATCGACGAGATCGGCAGCGCGACCGATCCCGAGGAGGGAAGCGCCATCGCGATCGCACTCCTCGAGGCGTTCGTGGCCCGCGGCGGCCGCGCGCTCGTGACGACGCACCTCTCGGCGATCAAGAGTTTCGCGGCGTCGCGCCCGGACGCCTTGTGCGCGGCAATGGAGTTCGACGACGGGACGGGACGTCCGAACTACCGCCTGCACGCGGGACTGGCGGGCAGGAGCCACGCCCTCTCAGTCGCGCGGGAGCAGGGCTTTCCGGAGACGGTGATCGAGCGCGCGGTCGAGATTCTCGGCGAAGCCTGGCAGCGGCGCGAGCGCGCCGAGACCGAGGCCGAACAGGCAATCGAGCGGCTTCGCGCGGGGCAGGCGCAGCTCGACCGCGAGCGCGAGCAGGCGAGGCAGGAGAACGAGCGCCTCGAGGCCGAGCGCCGCAAGCTCGCGGAGGAACGCGCGCGGATGCTCGCCGAGGGGCTCGAGGGCTTCGAGCGGGCGCGCGGCGAGCTCGCGCGCCGCGTCGAGAAGGAGCTCGATGGCGCCCGCGCCGACGCTTCGCGCCTGGCCCGGGTTTCCGCCGCGCGGATCGTCGAAGAAGCGGCCCTTGCGGCTGAAGTCGAGCCGGTCGTCGCCATGGCGCGGGAGGCCGAGGAAGAGTTCGCGCGCGCGGTCGAGATCGGACACCGGGCGCGTGT
>JANMPW010000702.1:0-6931 GCA_031370065.1 Acidobacteriota bacterium | reverse complement strand
CGAACTCGTTCACCAACCTGGCGCCGACGTACATCGCGCAGCCGCCCAAGTTCGACGGCTGGGGCGCCTTCCTGCTCTACGGTTCGGACGCCCCCCCGGGCGAAAACTACGCGATCAAGTCCTTCGGCCGCGACAAGGCCGCGACCACGATCGTGTGCGGCACGACGACCAACTTCAACGACGACATCATCTACTCCGACGGCACCTTCGTGCAGTGGCCGGAAGGCACCCAGTTCTGAGGATCGGCGGAAACAAGGCAACGAGAAAGCGGCCCCGGCTTGAAACCGGGGCCGCTTCGTAAGATGAAAAAGAAAAGTGCCGGGTTCACGCTGATTGAGCTCTTGATCGTCATCGCGATCATCGGCATCCTCGCCGCGATCGCGATTCCGAACCTGCTCAATGCGGTGCAGCGCGCAAAGCAGAAGCGGACGATGGCGGACATCAAGGCCCTGGCGGTTGCCATCGAGGCGTACCACGTCGACAATTCCAACTACCCCTCGGCCGCCTGCGCATCGGGCCTCTACACGACCCCCGGCCCGTTGCTCGACACCGATTCCTTCACGAACCTGACGCCGACGTACATCGCGCAGCCCCCGTTCCGGGACGGGTGGGGCAACTTCATGCGCTACGACGTCGACGCGGCGGGAGTGAACTACAACGTCCGCAGCCTCGGCCGCAATGGCTCTGCCAACGCGATCGTGTGCGGCACGACGACGAACTTCAACCAGGACATCCTCTTCTCCGACGGCGTCTTCCTGCAGTGGCCGGAAGGCACCCAGAACTAGAACGGTCTAGAATCGCGGCGTGCGGTTCGGCCGACGGCTCCTCTCCGGGATTTGCGGTGCCGCGGCGCTTCTCCCCGCCGTTCTCTGGCTCGCCCCCGCACTGCTCTGGCGGCGGGCACCCTCGTTTCGGGACCAGGGCGACTTCTTCTATCCGCTGAAGCTCTACACGGCGGACCGGCTCCGGTCGGGAGAGATCCCGCTCTGGAACCCGCTCTCCGGAACAGGGGAGCCCTGGCTGGCCAACGGCCAGTCGGGCGTCTTCTATCCTCCGACCGCGCTGTTTCTCCTCCATTCGGCGGCGCTCGCGGGCGCCCTCTTCCTGCTGCTCCATTTCGGGATCGCGGCGTGGGGAGCGCGGCGCTTTCTCAAGGAGGAGAACGTGTCGGACGCGGGCGCGCTCTTCGGCGCGGCGGCCTTCGCCGCGTCCGGCCTCGCCGCCTCGCTCTCGGTCTACTGGAACCACTTCGGCGCCTGGGCGTACCTGCCGGGGATCGCCGCGGTCGCGCGGTCGGGATTTCGCTCGCGCGCCTCGACGCTCGGCTTCGGGGCGCTCGTCGGCCTGCAGGCCATGGCGGGCAGCCCCGAGATCTCCGCGGCGACGGTCGTGCTCGCCGGGGCCCTCGCGTGGAGCCCGCGCGAGGAGTTTCCCGAGCCGCCCTCGCCGCAGCCGCGCACGGTGCGGGCCCGGCGCTTCGCCGCGGGGGTCGGTCTCGGGCTCGCGCTCGCGGCCTGGGTGATCGTCCCGATGGCCGAGCTCGCCCTCCACTCGGACCGCCGCCACGCGTTCGGCGCCGACGAGCGGGACGCGGGCGCGCTGACTCTGCGCGACGCCGGCTCGATGGCGGGATTCACGCCGCCGTCCTTCGGCGGGTCGTACCTCGCGACACTCTTTCTGCCGCCGTTCGTGCTCGTCGCGGCGGCCGCTGCGTTTCGGGAGGACCATCGCCGGCGGCTCGCGCTGCTCCTCGCGGTGTTTGCCGCGCTGGGAGTCCTTCTCGCTGCGGCGGGCCCACCCGGCGCGTGGCTGAGGAGCCTTCCGCCGCTCGACCACGTCCGGTACCCGGCGAAATGGCTCGCATGGAGTTCCTTCGGCGTGGCGGCGCTCGCGGGCCTGGGCTTCGACGCTCTGCGCTTTGCGTCCGGAGGCGTCCGCGGCCGCGCCCTCTTCGGACTCGCCGCGGTCGCGGCGCTCGCGGTGGCGGCGATCTCGCCGTTGCCGCTCCCGGTCCGCCTGAGCTGCTGCATCGGGGCGGGCGCGCTCGGTTTCCTGGCGCTCGGCCTCGGCCGGCGCCCGCTGCCCGGATCCCTGCTCGGCGGCGCGGCGGCCGTCGGCCTCCTCGGAGCGCTCGCCCTGGCGCTCGAACCCTTGCCCCGCTTTGCCCCGGAATCGCAGCTGCGGCGTTGCCCCGAAACCGTCGCAACGCTCGCACGCGTTCCGGGGCGCGTCGTGACTCCACCGATGGGGGCCCTCTGGGGTTGGGCGCTGCGCGACGGGAGCTTCGACGGCGCTCTTCTAGCGCGGCAGCGCGAGGCCCTGCTCGGCTACACCAACCTGCAATGCCGCGTGCCCACGGTGCGCACGGCGGCTGCGCTGCCAACGGCCGCCGCGGCAGCGATCGCCGGCGCGATCGGTCCGGCCGACGATGCGCTGCCGGCGGGCGCGGCGGGCGCGCGTGTTCTCTGGACACCGTTCGCGCCCGCGCGGCTCCCGTCGCGAAAGGTCGGCGATTTCTACCGCGCGCCGCTGGCGCCTTACCGGCCGCGGCTCTCGTACGTACGGGGCTATCGGATCGAGCCGAGCGCCGAGCGCGCGTGGGCGCGGGTCGCGTCGGGGCAGATCGACCTGACGCGCGAGGTCCTCCTCGACCGGCGTCCCGTTCCCGACCCGGCCGGCGGGCAGGTGCATCCGCTGCTGCTGGCCCGGCTCGTCGAAGATGGGCCGGAGAGGGTCGTCGCCGAGCTAACCGCGAACTTTCCGGGCCTGCTCGTGCTCGCGGACCTCGACTACCCGGGCTGGATCGCGGAGGAGGGCGGGCGGCCGCTGCCGATCTTGAAGGCGGACGGCTTCTTCCGCGCTGTGGCGCTGCCGGCCGGCACACACCGGGTCGTGTTTCGCTATCGCCCGATGTCCTTCTACGCGGGCGCCGCCGTTTCGGTGCTCGCCCTGCTCGCGATGCTCGCGCTCTGGCACGCGGGCGAGCCCGTCCGGACGAGGAGGCCCGCGTGACGCCGCCGGTCCTCGCGCTGGGCACGCTCGGCCTCGCGGCCGCGGGCCTCGCCGGGCTGGTGGTCGGCAGCTTTCTCAACGTGGTCGCGCATCGGCTCCCGCGCGAGGAGTCGATTGCCTTCCCGGGATCCCGCTGCCCGTCCTGTGGCGCGCCGATCGCCGCTTACGACAACATCCCGGTGCTCTCGTGGATCCTGCTCGCCGGGCGCTGCCGCGCCTGCCGCGCCCGGATCGCAGTCCGGTATCCGATGCTCGAGCTCGCAAACGCCATTCTCTGGGTCCTGGTCCTGCGTGCCGCGCCTTGCTGGGGCGATTTTCTGACGGGGGCCTTCCTGTGCTCGGCCGGCCTCGCGCTTCTGGCGATCGACGCCGACTTCCAGATCCTGCCGGACGCGATCACGCTGCCGGGGATCGTCGTGGGGCTCGCGCTCTCCTTTTTCTCGCTGCGCCGCACGCCGCTCCAGGCCGCTCTCGGCGCGGCCCTGGGCGCCGGTGGGCTTTACCTGCTCGCGTTCTTGTACGAGAAGATCGCGGGGCAGGAGGGCATGGGCCTGGGCGACGTGAAGATGCTCGGCATGATCGGCGCGCTGCTCGGCCCGATCGGCGTTCTGGCGACGATCTTCGCGGCCTCCATCTCGGGCAGCATCGTCGGCGTGACGCTCATGCTCGCGCGCGGGAGCGACGCCAAGATGCGACTGCCCTTCGGCGTCTTCCTCGCGCTCGGCTCGATTGCGGCGTGGTTCTTCGCGGACCCGCTCTTCGAGCGGTACCGGGCGCTATGGCCGTGAACGCGAGGCAAGTCTCGGCCGTGCCCCGCTCCTTCCGGAGGGAGTCGCGCCTCTTCCTGTGGGTGGCGCTGCTGCTGATCCTGTTCCTGAATTTCCTGACGCTGCTGTTCTTCCGCAGCGCCGTGGCCTGGGGAACCGACGAGGCCGAGCGCCGGGCCGACGAGATCCTTCGCCGCGTCGCGCTCTCGAGCGTCCGCGCGGACGGGCCGGAGGACACGATGGAGCGGGCCGCGCTCGAGCCCGACGTCGCGTACATCGCGCTCTACGACGGCAACGGGGCCAGGCTGCGGGCCCTGGGGCCGGGCCCTCCGGAGGCCCCGCGCCAGCTGCCGAGCCCCCGCCCGCCCGTCGGTCGCATGACGCACGCCTGGGAATCGAAGCCGACGCTGCTCGTCGCGACGTTTGCCACGGAGAAGCGCGTCTTCGTGATCGCGCTCGATCCCGGCGCCGGGGGCGCCCTGCGGCAGTACGCGCAGCGGCTCTCGGTTTTCATCCCGCTGGCGGGCCTGGCCCTGGCGATCCTCGCGGCCTTCTACTTGCGTTCGTTGCTCAAGCCCTATGATCGGCTGCTCGCGGCGGCGGGGGAGGCCCCCGCGTCGGGCCGCGAGTCGGGCGACGAGCGCGAGTTCCTCGTGGCGCGCTTCGAGACCACGATTGCGACGCTCCACGAGAAGGAGCGCGAGCTCGAGCGGCTCGCCCAGCGCGAGAAGGAACGGGCCGACGACCTGGAGACGGCCGCCCGCACGCTGTCGCGCAACTTGCCCACGGGCCTGCTGTCCGTGGATCCGCAGGGCCAGGTCGTCGAGTTGAACGAAGCGGGACGTGAGATCTTGAAGCTTCCGCGCGAGGTCCGCGGGGAGCCCTTCGGCAGGGTCCTCTGCGATACGCCGGACTTTCAGGCCCTGGTCGAGCAGGTTCTCTCGCTGCGCACGGTGGCGGGCCGCCGCGAAGTGCGCTGGCACCGCGAGCACGAGCCAGAGCGGATCCTTGGCGTAACGGCCACGCCCGCAGAGGGCGGCGACGGAAGGTTCCTCGGCGCCGTCGCGCTCTTCACGGACCTGACCGAGATCCGCCAGCTCGAGGGCCGCGTCGCACTCGCCCGGCATCTGGCCGACCTCGGGCAGGTCTCGGCGGGAGCGGCCCACGAATTCCGCAACGCCGCGGCCGCGATCGACGGCTTCGCGGACCTTGCGCTCCGGTCGGCGGATCCCGAGCGCTGTGCCGAGTACGTCCGCGCGATCCGCCAGGAGGCGCAGGAGATGAGCCGCGTCACGAGCGACTTCCTCCTGTTCGCCCGCCCCGAAGCGTTTCTGCCCGAGCCGATCGATCTCGAGACGATCGCCGAGGCGGCCTCGGGCGAGCTCGAGCGGGCTTATCCGGGCGTTGCGGTCGAACGCTCCGGCGAGTTTCCCGAGGTCCTTGGCTCGGCCGTTCTACTGCGGCGCACGATCGTGAACCTGCTGCGCAACGCGGTCGAAGCGACGCCCGAGTCCCGGCGCACTGCCCCGGGCGCGATCACGCTGGCTGGCGGGCGCGGGACCGGAGAGGTGACGCTATCGATCGGGGACCGCGGCGCGGGGGTGGATGCTGCCGCGCGCGAGAAGATCTTCCTGCCCTTCTACTCTTCCAAGCCCGCCGGCTCCGGCTTCGGCCTCTCGATCGTCGCCCGCATCGCCGAGCTCCACGGCGGCACCGTGGATGTTTCGGACCGGCCGGGGGGAGGGGCGGTGTTTACCCTGAGGTTGCCCCGGGGTCAGGTCTGAATTCTTCGGAGTTTCTCAACCTTCGAGGCTGAAACCGGGGGAGGACCGAAACTCAGAAGAATTCAGACCTGACCCCATGCCCCCCATGCCCCCTATTTCTTCAACCCGGCAATCATCCCTTTAAAGGTCTCTTTGTCGATCGCCCGCTCGAGCGCCTCGCCGGACTCGACCACGCCGCTCCGGACGAGCTCCGTGAGCGATTGGTCCATCGAGATCATCCCCTTGGACTTGCCGGTCGCGATCTGGTTGTTGATGAGGTTGGTCTTGCCCTCGCGGATCGAGTTGGAGAGGGCGGAGGAACCGAGAAGGATCTCGAAGGCGGCGACGCGCCCCGAGCCCTTCTTGCGCAGGAGCTGCTGGGCGACGACGCCGCGCAGGACTTCGGCGAGCACGATTCGCACCTGCTCCTGCTCCCCGCCGGGGAAGGCGTCGATGATGCGGTCGACGGCCTTGGCCGCGGAGTTCGTGTGGACCGTGGCGAAAACGAGAAGCCCCGTCTCTGCCGCCGTCAGCGCCATGCGCATCGTCTCGAGGTCGCGCATCTCGCCCACGAGCAGGCAGTCGGGGTCCTCGCGGATGGCGGCCTTCACGCCCTCGGAAAAGCTCGGGACGTCGGGCCCGATCTCGCGCTGGGTGAAAATGGACCTGTCGTTCGTGTGCACGAACTCGATCGGGTCTTCGATCGTGATCACGTGATGGGACAGGCGCTTGTTCACGCGGTCGAGGACCGCGGCGAGCGTGGTGGACTTGCCGCTGCCCGTGGGCCCGGTGACGAGGATGAGGCCCCGCGGCACTGCGTAGAGCCCGGCGACCGGAGCGGGAAGGTTCAGATCCTCCGCCGTCGGCACGCGCGATGGGATCAGGCGCAGCACCGCGGCCGACCCGCGCTCCTGGCGCATCAGGTTGACGCGGAAGCGCGCATGCTGGCCCATCTGGTACGCGAAGTCCACGTCGCCGGTCTCGTTGAAGGACTCCCAGATCTTCGGCGGCGTGATGGGCCCGAGCAGGTTGTAGAAGTCCCCCTCGGACAGGGCGCGGTAGCGCATCCGCTCGATCTCCCCGTCGATGCGAACGATCGGCGGGCATCCGACGGACAGGTGGAGGTCCGAGCCGCTCCTCTTGGGAAGGATCGCGAGGAACCGGTCGATCCGGTTCGTTTCGCCGGATGCGCCCGTCATGCGGCGCCCCCTTCCTCGGCGGCGAGGAAGGGCTCGAACGCCTCCTTGCGCTGCGCCCGGTCGTAGGCCACCCGCGGCTCGATCATCCCGTCGAGCACGAGCTGGAGTAGCGCGCCGTCCATGAGGATCATCCCGGAGGCGCTTCCCGTCTGGATCGCCGTCGGGATCTGGAAGGTCTTGGCGTCTCGGA
>JANMPW010000701.1:0-4453 GCA_031370065.1 Acidobacteriota bacterium | reverse complement strand
ATCAAGAAGGTCCCCGCCCTGCGCGGCCGCATGGTCGTGAACCTTTTCTTCGAGGCGTCGACGCGCACCCGCTTCTCCTTCGAGACGGCGGAGAAGTGGCTCTCGGCCGATTCCCTGAACTTCGCCGCCAAGGGCAGCTCGGTGGAAAAGGGCGAGTCGCTGCTCGATACGGCGAAGAACCTCCAGGCGATGTCCCCGGATCTCATCGTCATTCGCCACGGCTCGCCGGGCGTGCCGCATTTTCTGGCGCGGCACCTGAAGGCGGGGGTCGTCAACGCGGGCGACGGCGCGCACGAGCACCCGACGCAGGCCCTCCTCGACGCGCTCACGATCCGCCAGCGGCTCGGGCGGCTCGAAGGGCTGCGCGTCACGATCGCGGGCGACATCGCGCACTCGCGCGTCGTCCGCTCGAACATCTGGCTCCTGACGAAGATGGGGGCGAAGGTCACGGTGTGCGGGCCGCCGACGCTGCTTCCGGGCCGGATCGAGGAGATGGGCGTCGCGGTCACGACGGACTTCGACGCGGCGCTCGACGGCGCCGATGTCGTGATGATGCTCCGGATGCAGCTCGAGCGTCAGGGCAAGTCGATCTTCCCGTCCGTGCGCGAATACTTTCGGCACTACGGGCTCGACGCGAAGCGCCTCTCCCGCGCGAAGCCCGAGGCGATCGTGATGCACCCGGGACCGATGAACCGGGGCGTCGAGATCGCGTCGGACATCGCGGACTCGGGCCGCTCGGTCATCCTCGACCAGGTCGCCAACGGTGTGGCCGTGCGCATGGCGGTCCTGTACCTCCTGCTCGGCGGGCACCCGTGGGAGGGCGAGCCATGAGCCGCAAGCTCCTGCTCCGCGGCGGGAAACTCGTCGACCCGGCGGCCGGGCGCAGCGGACGCTTCGACGTGCTGCTCTCCGACGGCCTCGTCGCCGAGGTCGGCGATCGGGTCGAGGCGGGCGACGCCGAGGTGTTCGACGCCTCCCGGCTCCTGGTCCTGCCCGGCTTCATCGATTTGCACGCGCACCTGCGCGAGCCCGGGCGCGAGTACGCGGAGACGATCGCCACGGGGCTCGCCGCGGCCGCCGCCGGCGGCTTCACCGCCGTCTGTGCCATGCCCAACACGAACCCGGTCAACGACAGCCGCGAGACCTGCGAGTTCCTCCGTCTGCGCGGCGAGAAGGCCCGCGGTGCGCGCCTCTATCCCGTCGGCGCCATCACGAAAGGGCAGAAGGGCCAAGAGATGACGGCCTTCGGCGAGCTGCGCGAGGCCGGTGCGGTCGCCCTCTCCGACGACGGGAAATGGCTGGAGGACGGCGGCCTCTTGCGCCGCGCCTTCGAGCACGCCGGGCTCTTTAGCCTGCCCATCGTCCAGCACGCCGAGGACAAGAGCCTCTCGGAGGGCGCGCCGATGCACGAGGGCGCGGTCTCGGCGCGGCTCGGCCTGTCGGGCCAGCCCGCCATGGCGGAGGCGACGGCGGTGGCCCGGGACCTCCTGGTCGCCGAGATGACGCAGGGGCGCCTGCACGTGGCGCACCTGTCCACGGCCCGCGCCCTCGACCTGGTGCGCCGCGCGAAGGCGACGGGCATTTGCGTGACCTGCGAAGTGACGCCGCACCACCTCGTGCTCACCGACGAGGAGGTCGCGAAGTCGGACTTTTCGACGCGCACCAAGATGAACCCCCCGCTGCGCGAGGGCCCGGACCTCGAGGCGCTCCTCGAGGGCCTCTCCGACGGCACGATCGACGCGATCGCGACAGACCACGCTCCGCACCACGCCGACGAGAAGGCGGTCGATTTCGACAGCGCTCCCTTCGGGATCGTCGGCCTCGAGACCGCTGCGTCCGTCGTCTACGACCGATTGGTCTCCCGCGGAAAGCTTTCCCTCGAGCGGTTCGCCGCGCTCTTCTCGGCCGGGCCGGCGAAGGCGTTCGGCCTCCCGGGCGGGACTCTCGCTGTGGGCGCGCCCGCGGACGTGACCCTTTTCGATCCCGAAGCGCGCTGGAATGTGGATCCGCAGCGCTTCCTGTCGAAGGGGCGCAGCACGCCATTTGCCGGGTGGGAGCTCTTGGGCGCACCCGCCGCGACGATCGTGGCGGGGACGGTCGTGTGGCAGCGGGTCGACCTCTAGGCGCCGGGCGCCGCTTCGCTTTCACCGGCGCCGCGGTCCTCTTGCTGCTCGGCGCCGCTCCGAATCCCCCGGCGCCACGTCGCATCGCGCTTCGCCTGGCGGACGGCTTCGAGCCGGGCCCCGCGCTTGAACGTTTCACGGCGCTCGCGAAAGCGCGCGGCATCGAGGTGCAGAGCGCGTTGGAAAGCACCGCGGCGCCGAAAGGCTGGGAAGTCGCGCACCTCTCGAAGCTCCCGCCGCCGCAGCGCCTCCTGCCGGCACTGGCCTCATTCCCCGTCGCGTTCGAGGCTGCCGCGTTTGCGTTCGACGGGCGCAGGTACGCGGCCAGAGACGAAGCAATCTTTCTCGCGATCCCGGGGAGCTCCGCAGACGTGTTCGTCCTCGGCGTCGCGGAATCCGCGGTCGTCGATCTCGCTTCGCGGCGGCTCCTCGATCGGCCCGAGAAGGCGGCCGACTACGCCGTTCTCTCGGGTGAGCTGACGAAGGAAGGCCGGTTCATCGAAAAGGACGGCCGCCTCGCGATCGAACCAGGATCGGGCCGGGACCAGATTGCGGACCGGGACCAGTTCTTTGAGAGCCTCCGACGCGAGAAGAGGAGCGGCCTCGAGTGGGAGTACCCCTCCGCGCAGGCCACGGCGGCCGCCCGATGGGAGAAGGCAGCTGCGCGGTTCGCGGGGAAGAAGCCATATTCGATTCGCCTTTTCCCGGACGCGGTCGTCAAGGCGTTTTACACGGGTTCGTCGCGCCCGGCGGATCTCGTCGTCGAGGGCGGGAAGATCCGCGTCGAGATCGACGCTTCGGCGCCCGACGAGCCGGACCTTGTCTCGCCCGTGCTGGCCGCGGCGGCGATCGGCGCCGGAAATCCGACGCTGTTCGAGCATCGGACGCTGTTGATGGCGGCCGGCGCCCGCAGGTTCGGCAAGTGGTGGGGCCGCGAGGTGCGCGGCTTTGCGGCGTTCACGCACGCGGCCAACGTGGAGCCCTCGGTCGAAGAGGTTCTCAAGTCCGACCCGGACGTGTCTCCGGTCCTCGCAATCGGCGCTGCCGCGGCGTGGCTCGACGCTGGAGCGCGTCTCGAGAGCGAGGCCGCAGTCGACAAGGCCCTGGGCGGAGCTTCCGCCGCCCTGGTGGACACCCTCGCGCGCTGGCGCGTGGCGGCCTGGAGGCAGGGCGTCCAGCCGCCGGCCCGGCGGCCGCTGCCGGAGGCATTCCTTCGGGGCATCTCCTGCGTCATGACCGAGTCGATCGAAGGCGCCTACGTTTCGCCGTCCTCGCGCGCAACGCTCGAGCGCGTGAAGGGGCTTGGCGCGAATTCCGTCTCGATCGTTCCTTACGGCTACGCGCGCGAAGCTGCGGGCGACCGGGTCCTCTTCGTGCACAGGAGCCCGCGCAGCGAGACCGACGAGGGGCTCGTGCGCGTGCTGACGGACGCGCGGGCGCTCGCGATGACCACCCTGGTCCAGCCGCGGCTCTGGGTCGGGGGGGGCGGCGCGGTCGGCGACATCGCGATGGCGGACGACCGCGGCTGGCACGGGTGGTTCGACTCCTACCGAAGGTTTCTCGTGCACCAGGCCGTCGTGGCCGAGGCTTCCGGCGTGACGCTCTTCTGCGTCGGCTCGGACCTCCAGAAGACCGAGGCGCGCGAGAAGGAATGGCGCAACGTGGTGTTTGCGGTGCGCCTCGCGACCGGCGCGCCCGTGCTGTACGCCGCCGACGGCGCGTCGAATGCGAACCGCATCACGTTCTGGGACGTGCTCGACGCGATCGGCGTGGACTTCTTCGATTCGCTGTCGAAGTCCGAAAAGCTCACGGATCCGGCGCTCGATGAAGTGATCCGGCGCGTCATCCGCCCGGTCGCCGAGCTCTCGCAGCGCACGGGCAAGAGCGTGATCTTCACCGAGGTCGGATATCCTGCCGTACGGAGCGCCTGGATCGCGCCGCGCGACGAGGCTTCGGGACGTCCGGCCGGCGGCGAGGACGCCGGGAGGGCGATCGCTGCGGTCTCTCGGGCCCTGGCAAAGGAGAGCTGGTGGAAGGGCGTCTACTGGTGGGAAGTGTTCTCGGACGGCAAGCTCGCGGCCCCGGGCGAGCGCGGCTTCAACATTTTCGGGACGCCGGCGGAGAAGGCGATCGAGCAGGGGTTCCGGCAGCGAGACGGTTTCTGATCCGACCATGACGCTCGTCGAAACGGCGGTCCTCGCGGCCAGAGCCGGCGGCGAAGTGCTCGTCGCCAACTGGCGCAACCTCCCGCACGGCTCCGTCGAGGAGAAGACCAAGAACGACTTCGTGACGCACGCCGACCGCGAGAGCGAGGAACGGATCATCTCGTC
>JANMPW010000691.1:0-3500 GCA_031370065.1 Acidobacteriota bacterium | reverse complement strand
TCACGATCGCAGAGGTCGAGGAGCTCGTCGAGGTCGGCGCGCTCGACCCCGAGTGCGTCCACACGCCCGGCGTCTACGTCCAACGGATGATCGTCGCGCCGCGCCAGAAGCGCATCGAGCGCCGCACGGTGAGGAAGGGCTGATGCGCGCGGAGACCGTCCCCCTCACCCTGACCCTCTCTCCCTTGCGGGTGGAGAGGGAATTGCTTGTGCGCCCGAACCCCTCTCGAGAACCCCCTCTCCCCGCGGGAGAGGGTAGGGGTGAGGGGCGCCCCGGGAGGGCCTGCTGATGCTCGACCGCGAGGGCATCGTGCGGCGCGCCGTCCGGGAGCTCGAGGACGGCTACACGGTCAACCTCGGTATTGGCATGCCGACGCTCGTCGCCAACCACATTCCGGCGGGGATGGAGGTCATCCTCCAGTCCGAGAACGGGATTTTGGGCCTCGGCCCCTATCCGTCCGACGCCGAAGTCGACCCGGACCTGATCAACGCCGGCAAGGAAACCGTGACGGTCCAGCCGGGCGCTTCGTATTTCTCGTCGGTGGACTCCTTCGCCATGATCCGGGGCGGCCACATCGACCTTTCGATCCTCGGGGCCATGCAGGTGGACGAGGAAGGCTCGATCGCGAACTACATGATCCCCGGAAAGATGGTCAAGGGAATGGGCGGGGCCATGGACCTGGTCGCAGGCGCGCGGCGCCTCGTCGTCACGATGGAGCACACGGCGAAGTCCGGCGAGAAGAAGATCCTGCAGCGCTGCACGCTGCCGCTGACGGGCCTGCGCTGCGTCCACCGCATCATCACGGACCTGTGCGTCTTCGACGTTCTGCCCGGCGGCGAGGGCCTTTCCTTGATCGAGCTCGCTCCGGGCGTTACCGCCGACGAGGTCCGGGCAAAGACGGACGCCGCCTTGCGCGTCGCCCCGGTCGTCGGCACCATGGGCGCGTGAAGGTCCTCCGCGCCGCCCTACTGCTTCTCGGTCCCACGCTCGCGGCGCTCGCGCAGGACCCCTTCAGCCAGGGCGATCCCTACGAGTCCCGGTTCAAGACCCGGCCCAACTTCCAGATCAAGTTCAAGCCGCCGGAAAAGGGAGGGGAGGTCCGCCTCTATACGAAGAAGCCGGTCCGGTTCGAGAAGGACCGGTTCTGGGAGGGCAGCGAAGAGGTCGTCATCGAGTACCAGGACATCAAGATCACGGCCGACGAGGCGCGCTACGACTTCCCCACGAAGACCGCGGTCCTGATCGGCCACGTCGTGATCGACCAGGGCCCCACGCGGCTCTCGGGTGCGCGCGGCACCTTCCACCTCGACACGAAGACGGGCGTTCTCGAGGAGGCCACGGCGGATCTGCCGCCGACGTACCACATCGTCGGGAGGACCATCGAGAAGATCGGCGAGGCCACCTACCGGATCGACCACGGCATTTTCACCGCATGCGACATGCCGAACCCGGACTGGTCGTTCACGCTCGCCGAAGCGACGATCACGCTCGACGATTACGCGCGGATGAAGAACGTCACCTTTCGCGCGGGCTCGGTGCCGCTCCTCTACACGCCCTACCTGATCTGGCCGACCAAGGAGGACCGCGCGTCCGGAATGCTGGTGCCGGGGGTCGGCTACAGCAACCAGCGGGGAGGCTACCTCGGCCTCAACTATTACTGGGTCACGGGCCGTTCCACGGACCTGACGACGCAGCTCGACGTATTCGCGGACGGGACCGTCGGCCTCGGTCAGGAGGCCCGCTGGCGTCCCACCGCCGAGTCGGCAGGCCTTTTCCAGGGCTATGTGGTGCGCGATCGGAACGCGACCGTCTGTGTGGCGATCGCCCAGGCGCCGCCCGGCGGCGGCAACGGTTTGTGCACGCTGCCGGACGGCTCGCTCGGCGTTTACACGCAGGAGCCCGAGACGCGCTGGAAGCTGCGCCTCGACCACGTCTCGGACGACCTGCCCTACGACGTCCGTGGGGTCGTCTCGATCCGCGCGTACTCCGACAAGCAGTTCCTCCAGGATTTCGAGAAGAGCTTCACGCTGAACTCCGCCAAGCAGATCCCGTCCTTCGCGTACCTGACGCGCAACTTCGGCGCCGACTCCCTGAACCTGCGCTTCGAGCGCAACGAAACGTTCTATGCCGCGACGGTGATCCAGGAGCGAATTCCGTCGCTCGAGTTATTCCACCGCACGGCTCCGATCGGCAACTCGCCGTTCTTCCTGTTTCTCCAGTCGTCCGCCTCGGGCCTCTACGTGAACAAGGGCCAGCGGCTTCTGAGCGGAACGTACGGCCGCTTCGATCTGAACCCGATCTTTTCCTTTCCCTGGAAGACGATCCCGTGGCTGTCCCTGACGGCGCAGCTCGGCGGCCGGCTGACCTACTACTCCAACTCGACCGACGAGGGACAGCAGGCCTTCACCGGCGACTCGCTACTGCGCTCGTACGCGCTGGCCGGCGTCTCGCTCGTCGGACCGTCCTTCTCGAGGATCTTCGACGTGAAGATCGGGCCGTGGGAAAAGCTCAAGCACATCATCGAGCCGCGCGTGGACTACAACTACGTCTCCGACGTGAGCGACCCGGCGCGCATCCCCGCGTTCGACACCATCGACACGACGCTCGGGCAGAACCAGATCCGGTATGCGATCGTCAACCGGCTGCTCGCGCGGACCGGTGGTGCGGTCGGCTCGGCCGAGGAGATCGCCTCGCTCGAGATCGCGCAGACGTATGCCTTCTCGCTGCCGCAGACGATTTTCGCCCCGGCCGCGAGCTTCGTGCAGCGCCAGTCGGGGCCCGTCGAGGCGATCCTGCGCGTGGCCCAGGGCGGGCTCTTCCACCTCGACGCCCGGCTCCAGTACGACACGACGGCCGAACAGGTGACCAACACGACGCTGACGGCGGGGGCCAACCGCGGAACCGACTACGTCAACGTGAGCTGGTTCGGCAACCGGCCCGTGCAGATCGGCGACATCGTCGTGGCCAACACGGACCAGATTCGCTTTTCGGGGGGCATCGACGCGAGCAGGTACTTCCGCTTCGACGCCAGCATCAACTACAGCGCGGACCAGAACCTCGTGCAGGAGGGCCGCTTCCTGGTCACCTACAAGGGCTCCTGCTACACGGTGTTTCTCGAGTACCGCAGCCTCGACCTGCCGCCCGCGCCGCGACGCGACATCCGCCTGGTCGTCAACCTGAAGGACATCGGCACGCTGCTCGACGTCAACGGTTCGATCAACGCGCTGTTCGGGCAGTGAGGCATCGTTCTATCTCATTGAGACGTAGGATCTTACTAGGGGGGCCTAGGTGTTGAACGAGTAGAGTACAATTTTGGCTTCCGATGCGGCGCATTTCCCGTCTTACCGTGCTCCGGCGAGCGCTTCTCGCGGCTTTCGTACTCTGCGTAGGCCCCGCGACTCTCGTTCGCGCAGGCCACTACTCCTGGACCTCTTCGGGTCCGGAGACGGGCACGATCCGTCAGATTGTCGTCGATTCCCACGACACCGACCGGTTGTTCG
>JANMPW010000681.1:0-3727 GCA_031370065.1 Acidobacteriota bacterium | reverse complement strand
AGAACGCTGGTCGAGATCGACCCCGCGGCCCCGCCGGTTGCGCCATAGGCGTTCGCGGCCGTCGTCGTTGTCCCATTGACTCCTCCGGCCACGTCGAAAGTCGTCGGGGCGCTCGAGAGCAGGAGGACGCCGCCGCTTCCGCCGCCGCCAGGACCGTGGTAGTTGCAGTTGGCGCCGGGAGGAGTGTTCCCGCAGCCAGTCCCGGGACCCGATGTCGGCCAGGCGTTGGCTCCGGCGCCACCGTGCGCGGCGACCGTGAGCCCGGTCAGGTTGCCGTTCAGCGCGGTGAAGGCGATCGTGCCGCCGGCCCCTCCTCCTCCTCCTCCGTCGTTCAAGGGCACCGGGCCCGTGGCGCCGTTCGCGGAGAGGGTGGCCGTATTTGTGATGCTGCCGACCCGGATCATGACGATGCCGCCGCCCGCAGCGCCACTCGACAGTGCGCCGCTGCTGTTGTTTCGCGTGCCCGCCCCGCCGCCGCCGCCGAGGACGACCTGGGTCACCGAGGCCGGAAACAGCGCCCCGCCAAAGCCCCCGATATCGAGGCCGCTGTTCCAGGACTTCCCGCCCTTGCCTCCCGTGCTGCCGTTTCCGCCGCCGCCACCGCCGGAGTTCTGGTCGTTGGCGGATGGCTGTCCGTCGTTGCCGCCCCCCCCGGCGCTTCCCGGCGCGCCGCGGGCCGTGCCCCCGTTGATCGTCGCGCTCTGGTTGGGGTAGTCGGTGCCGGACGCGACGGTGGCATTGATCACGGCATCGTAGATCCAGCCGGGCGTGCCCGCGATGCCTTCGCCCTTGGCGGCGTCGAAGTTCTTTGCGGAGTCCTGCACGTAGTCGGTGTTCGCGCCGCCGGTGTCGCCGGCGAGCTGGCGAGCGCCGCCCCCACGAAACCCGAGGCCGTCCACGCTGACGTTAACGCTGCCGAGATCGAGGGTCCCGGAGACGTCGACTGCGAGGATGCCTCCGGTCGCGCCGTTCCAGGATGCTCCGGTCAGGCCCGCGGTGAGCGTCGCCGAGCTGTACTGGGGGACCCGGACGACCTGGAAGCGCCTCTGGCCCTGGGTCGTCGTGGCGTTCGTGTTCGTGTAGGCGTTTAAGAGGCCGCCGCCCCCTCCCGCGCCCAGCAGCGTCAGCGTCCCGCCGAGGATCGTCACGGCGTTGATTGCCTTGACGTACTCGTACTTGCCCGAGTTGTTGAGGTTGGTCGAGCCGCTGGCATTGCCTCCGGCCACGCCGTCGCCGTACGCGTCCGTGTTGGAAGAGTCGATCGCGGCGTCCTGCATCTGGATCACGAGCAGCAGATCGCCGCTGGCGATGGCGTGCGTGAGATCGCCCCGGGCGATTCCGAGTGTGATCGAGGCGGCGCCCGCCGCGGCCGAGGCGGTACCCGGCCAATACGTGTTGACGACTCCGGTCAGGCTGCCGGCGCCGTCCCTGCCGGGCGTGGCGCAGTTGACGGCGGCGGACGAGGTTTCGGAAGGGAAGACGAGGACGAAGGCAAGAAATGCTCGCAAAAGCACCGATGCCCGGGTGCACCTCTCGCTCACGAGCCTCGCACTTTCAAAGTGAATTTTCTCCGGAAACCCCAGCCTGGCTGAGGCGATTGTAGGCGTCCAGTTCCGTTATTCCTAGAGAAAAAATTGCGCGATTAGAATCTCTCCCCTCATGGACTTCCTCCGGATCCGCGGCGCGCGACAACACAATCTCCAGAACATTTCCTGCGACATTCCCCGCAACCGGCTGGTGGTGATCACCGGGGTTTCGGGCTCGGGCAAATCCTCGCTCGCCTTCGACACGATTTTCGCGGAAGGCCAGCGGCGCTATGTCGAGTCGCTCTCGGCGTACGCGCGGCAGTTCCTGGAGCAGATGGAGAAGCCGGACGTCGACTCCATCGAGGGGCTCTCCCCGGCGATTTCCATCGAGCAGCGCACGACCTCGAAAAATCCGCGCTCGACGGTCGGGACCGTGACCGAGATTTACGACTACCTGCGGCTTCTCTACGCCTCGGTCGGAAAGCCCCACTGCCCCAAGTGCGGGCGCGCGATCCAGGCGCAGACGATTCAGGAGATGGTGGACCGCGCCCTGCGGCTTCCCCTCGGGTGCAAGTTCGTGGTGCTCGCGCCCTACGTCGCCGGGAAAAAGGGCGAGTACCGGAAACAGATGGCCGAGATGGTCAAGGAGGGATTCCTGCGCGCCCGGGTGGACGGACGCATGGTGGACCTCGACGATCCGCCCGAACTCGACAAGCAGAAGAAGCACACGATCGAGATCGTCGTGGACCGCCTCGTTGCCAAGGCCGCCGACGACGAGGAGTACCGCAAGCGCCTGGCCGACTCGATCGAGACCGCGGCGCGGGTTTCCGGCGGGCTCATCATCCTCTCCGTGGCGGACGGGCCGGAGGAGGTTCTGTCGGCGAACTACGCGTGCCCCGACTGCGGCACGTCGCTGACCGAGATCACGCCGCGCCTCTTCTCCTTCAATTCTCCCTACGGCGCCTGCACGGCGTGCTCGGGCCTCGGCACGAACCTGAAGGCCGACCCGGACCGGCTCGTCCTGGACCCGGGCAGGTCGATCGAGAGTGGAGCGATCGCGATCCTGAAGCCCGGCTCGACCAACTGGCGGTCGCGCCAGATGGCCACCCTCGCCAAACACTACAAGTTCCGCCTCGATACCCCGTTCGGGAAGCTCCCCAAAGCCGCGCAGAAGGTCATCCTCTATGGGTCGGGCGAGGACGAGATCAAGTTCTCCTACGTCGCGGAGAAGGGCGAATACCACTGGCGCTCGTCTTTCGAGGGGCTCGTTCCCATGATCGAGCGGCGCTACCGGGAGACGGAGAACCCCGAACAGCGTTCCGAGCTCGAGGCCTACATGTCGGCCGAGCCCTGCCCGGCCTGCCGCGGCCGGCGCCTGAAGCCGGAGGCCCTGGCCGTGCGCGTGGGAGGCCGCGCGATCGACGAGGTCTCGTCCGAGACGATCTCCGACGTCATCGCTTTCTTCGAAGACATGAAGCTGTCCCCGCGCGAAAAGGAGATCGCCGGAAAGATCCTCAAGGAGATCCAGGACCGGCTCCGCTTTCTTGCGAACGTGGGGATCGGGTACCTGAACCTGTCCCGCGGCTCCGCATCGCTCTCTGGCGGCGAGTCGCAGCGAATCCGGCTCGCGACGCAGATCGGCTCGAAGCTCATGGGCGTGCTCTACGTTCTCGACGAGCCCTCGATCGGGCTCCACCAGCGCGACAATCGCAAGCTGATCGACACCCTGATCTCGATGCGCGACATCGGCAACACCGTCATCGTGGTCGAGCACGACGAGGAGACGATCCGGTCGGCAGACTGGGTCATCGACCTCGGCCCGGGCGCGGGGCTCCACGGCGGAAGGATCGTCGGGGAAGGAACGCCGGAGGAGCTCGAGCGCTTTCCCGACTCGCTGACGGGGAAATACCTGTCGGGGGAGCGGACGATCCCGATCCCCGATCGCCGGCGCGCGGGCAGCGGCAAGGCGATCGTCGTGCGCGGCGCGCGCGAGCACAATCTCCAGAACATCGACGCCGTCTTTCCGCTGGGCGTGATGACGGCGGTGACCGGCGTTTCGGGCTCCGGAAAATCCACCCTGGTCAACGACATCCTCTATCGGGCGCTCGCGCGCGCGCACCACGGCGCGACCGAGAAGCCGGGAGCGCACGACAAGGTCGAGGGGATTTTCGAGATCGACAAGGTCATCAACATCGATCAGG
>JANMPW010000504.1:0-7059 GCA_031370065.1 Acidobacteriota bacterium | reverse complement strand
GCCTGATGCTCGTCGGCATCCCGGGCGTCGCGCTCTTCTGCGCGCTCGCGGGCGCGAAGGGCCTCGGAGGCCTCCCCGCCGACGTGTGGAGCTTTCCGACGTCCCCTACGTTTTCCGCCGGCGACGTCTTCGCGATGCTCGTGCTCATTGGCCTGCCGCACATGGTCGGCAGCGACATCTACCTGAAGCTGCTCTCCTGCCGCGACGAGGAGACCGCGCGGCGATCCGCCCTGCTGGCGGCCGGCTCCAAGGTGCTTTTCGGCCTCTCGGTCGCCGCGATCGCGCTGGCCGCGCGCAAGGCGCTCGCGCCGGTCGCGGCCGCAGAGGCCCTGCCCGCGGCGGTCCTCGGCTTCGCGCCCCCGGCGCTCTCCGCGCTCGTGCTCGTGGCGCTCGTCGCGACCATGCAGACCTCGGCCGACATCGTGCTCCTGTCGGCGACCGCCGTCACGGCGCGGGACCTCGCTCCCGCGCTGCGCGGGGGCCGGCCGCTGCCGCTCGCGGTCTCGAGGCTCCTGCCGTTTCTCTACGGCGCGCTCGGCCTGATGACCGCGCTCGCGCTCGACCGCGATGTCCTGCGCACGCTGCGACTGGGCTACTCCATCTTCGCCGCGGGCCTGATCCTGCCGACGCTCGCGGCGTTCCTGCCGCCGCGCTGGCGCGTGTCGACGGGCGGAGCGATCGCCGCAATGGTCGCGGGCGGCGCCACGGCCGCGGCCGGACGGTTCTTCCCGGCGCTCGCCGGCGGGCGCGATCCGGTCCTGATCGGAACGGCGGTCAACGGGGCTCTGCTCGTCGCCGCCTTCGCGGCGGGGCGCTTCGGGCGCGACGGTGCCGCGTCCGCAAACACGTGACCCAGCCCCGCGACTCCGGCGCGCATCCGGACTTTCTCAAGCAGGCCGGGCCGAACCTCGGCGTTTCTCCCCCGCGCGGGGCGACGCCGCCGCGGCGCGGCATGTTCTCGTCGCTCGCACACCGGCAGTACAGGCGCTACTGGACGGGGCTCTTCCTCTCGAACGTCGGCACGTGGATGCAGGCAGTCGCGCAGGGGTGGCTCGTGCTGCGCCTGTCCAACTCCGCCATGCTGCTCGGCCTCGTCGGATTCGCGGGCTCGATCCCCACGCTCCTGCTCGCGCCCCTGGCCGGCGTGGCCGCCGACCGGCTGGATCGCCGCAAGCTGTTGCTCGCGACGCAGGCAACTCAAATGGCCTGCGCCTTCACGCTGGCCGCCGCGACGGGCTTCCGGTTCGTCTCCGTGGCGCTCGTCGCGGCGGTCGCCGTCGTCAACGGGATCGCCAACGCCTTCACGACGCCCTCGCACCAGTCGCTCTTCCTCGACCTGGTGGGCCGGGAAGACCTGACCAACGCGATCGCGCTCAATTCCATGCAGTTCAACCTGTCGCGCGTCGTGGGGCCCATGATCGCCGGGCTGACGATCGCGTCGCTCGGGGAATCGGCCTGCTTCACCCTGAACGGCGTTTCCTTCATCGCGATCCTCGTTCCGCTCGCAACGCTGCCGCCGCTGCCGCGCTCCCGTCGCCGTCACCGAAGCGCCTGGATCGACCTGCGCGGCGGCCTGCGCTACGCCGCGCGCCACCCGCTGATCCCGCAGCTGCTGGCGATCGCCGCGGCGATCGCGATCTTCGGCACGCCCGCCGTGACGATGGCGCCGCTCTATGCGCGCCGCCTGTTCGGCGTCGGCCCCGAGGGCCTCGGCGGCATGCTCACCGCCGTCGGCCTCGGCGCGGTCGCGACGGCGCTCCTGATGGCCTCGCGCGGCGACTTCGGCAAGAAGGGCTTCGGCGTCCTGCTCGCTTCCTCGGGGTTCGTGGTGGCGCTGGCAGGCTTCGGCCTCTCGCGCAGCTATCCCCTGGCGCTCGGATTCCTGGCGCTGCTCGGCGCCTCGATGACCTCGATGGCCTCGCTCGTCAACACGCTCATTCAGAAAAACGCTCCTGACCGCATGCGCGGACGCGTCCTCTCCCTCTACGCGGTGGCCTGGCTCGGCCTCGTCCCCATCGGGACGCTCCAGGCGGGAGCGGTCGCGGAGCGCTTCGGCGCCCGGGAGTCGCTGCTGGCCGGGGCGGTGGTGATCGCGCTGACGCTGGTGGTGGTGAGGTTGGTGAGGCCGCTGCCGGGCGAGGCGGAGTAACCGGGCCTACTGCCCCTTCATCGGCGCCTCGCCCAGACACTCGTACGCGGGCTCCTCGGGCGAGCGGATCACCGCGAAATCCCAGATGCTCTTCTCGCCCTCGATGTGCCGGAGGGGCTGGTACACGACGACGTGGGCCGGACAGCCGACACGCTCGAAATAGACGACGGCGATGCCCGCCTGCTTGACCCCGAGGCGCACTTCCTTCGCGTCGGCGAAGCGCTTCTTGACGAGCTCGACCGGGTCGAGGGCCCAGGGTTCCGCCTTCTTCTGCCTTTCCTGGAGCCGAGCGACATCGGACGCGAACGTGGACTGGTGGACGAGGCCCCAGTAGGAGAGATCGAGGTCCGCCCGCTCGCTCCACTCGGGCTCGAGGCTTTCGGAGAGGATGCGGAATTTCCGCTCGCCGAACACGTAGCTCGTGACGAGCGTGAAGCTGCGGTAGCGCGCCGGCAGCTCCTTGTTGATGAACGTGTCCACCGCGATCCGGCGTGTGATGCCGTCCGGCCCGATCTCGACGTCCAACCCCGGCCGCGGGCCCGCGGCCCCGAACGTCGTGTCGAGCCGGCCGCGGTCCAGCCGGTAGACGTGCGTCTCCGACGGCTGGGGCTCGCCCGCGTGGACGATCTGCAGCGCGATTTGCGGGCGGTCGTCAAAACGGAAGAGCACCGTCCGGAAAGCGTAGAGCTCGTCGCACTTGCCCGGGCCGTCGCTTTGCTTGCAGCGCAGCGGCAGGTGCCCGACGAGCAGGAGGTTCCAGTCGCCGCCCTTGCGTCGCTGGAATGCGGCAAAGATCGGGTTCTCGAATGGCAGGCGCGTGCGCGAAACGAACCCGACGACGGGGATGTCGGGGGGAAGACCGCGGACGGACCCGGTCCCCTCGACGAGGGCCTCGGCCACGCCGTCGCCGTCGAGGTCCACTTCTTCGACGCGCGAGATCTTCGAGAAGCTCACAAAACGGCTCTCGTAACGCGGCAGTCGCCGCTCGGGGATGGCTCCCTTGTTCTGCGACGCGGAGACCCGCTCGGGCGGCACGGGCGTCGGGACGGGCGTGGGCAGCGGCGTCGGGGCCTTCTGGGGCACCGCCGCGAGTCCGCAGGCGGCGGCCATCGCGGCCGCACCGAACAGGCAACGTATGGAAAGGATTCGGGCCATTGCGGTCTGGCGCAAATTTACCAGACTCGGTCGCCCCGGGTCGTGGATTACGCTATCCGGGCCGTATGCGCGTCTTCGACTGCCACGTCCACGTGCAGCCCTGGGAACAGATGAAGCCCGACGTCCGGGCCCGGATGATGGCCGGCCGCCGCGACCTCGCCGAGATCCAGCAGGCGCTGTCCGACCCGGGAGAGCTGCTGCGCCTCATGGACCGTGAGGGGGTCGAGCGCGCCGCGCTCATCAACTACGTGGCGCCCGAGATCATGGGCTTCGATGCCTCGGCCAACGACTGGATCGCGCGCTACGTCCGCGGCCGCGAGGACCGGCTTGTCGCGGTCGGGTCCGTCCACCCGCGCCACGCCCGCGACGCCGGAGGTCAGACCCGACGCCTCTTCGAAGAGCTCGGCATCCGGATGCTCAAGATCCACCCGCCGCACCAGCTCTTCGCCGCGAACGCATACCTGGACGGGCTCGCCGGGCTAGGGGAGATCTACGCGGCGGCCGAGCGCGCCGGGCGCCCGGTGATGATCCACACGGGCACCTCGATCTTCCCGGGCGCGCGCAATCGGTTCGCGGACCCGATGGCCGTGGACGACGTCGCCGTGGATTTCCCCGCGCTCAAGATCATCCTCGCGCACGCGGGCCGGCCGCTCTTCATGGACACCGCCGCCTTTCTCGCGCGCCGGCACCCGAACGTGCACCTCGATCTCTCCGGCATCCCTCCGAAGAAGCTCCTCGTATACCTGCCGCGCCTCGAGGAGCTCGCCGACCGCTGCCTCTGGGGCACCGACTACCCGAGCCCCGGCGTGGCCTCGATGAAGAAGAACGTGGAGGACTTTCTCGCGTTGCCGCTGCCGGACGCGGCCAAGAAGCGGATTCTCTGGAGTAACGCCGAGGCACTGATCAAGTAGGGTTCATATAATCCCCCCGATGGAGCCTGGTCGCATCCTCGTCATCGGCGCCGGCACGATGGGCCGTGGAATAGCCGGCCTGTGCGCTCTGTCGGGCTACGACACCTGGGTCTTCGACGCCGATCCGGAGGCTCAGCGCGCGGTGCGGCCCGCGGTCGAGGCGTCGTGGGGCCGGGCCATCGACAAGGGCAAGCTCACGACCGAGACCGCCGAGGCGGCGCGCCACCGGCTGCGCATCGCCGAGCGCCTGCGCGACGGGGCCGACGCGGATTTCGCGATCGAGGCGGTCCCGGAGGCCTTGGACCTGAAACGCATGGTCTTCTCCGAGCTCGACGACCTCTGCCCCGATCGGACCATCTTCGCTTCCAACACCTCGTCGCTCCCGATCGCGAAGATCGCCCATGCCACTGGCCGCCGCGACCGCGTCATCGGCATCCACTTCTTCAACCCGGTCGCCGTGATGCCGCTCGTCGAAATCGTGCGCGGCAAGGAGACATCCGCCGAAACGGAGGAGCGCGCGCTCGTGCTGGTCCGAGCGCTCGGAAAGGAAGCCGTCCGTGTCTTCGACTCGCCGGGCTTCGCGACCTCGCGCCTGGGCGTGGCGCTCGGCCTCGAGGCCATGCGGATGCTGGAAGAAGGGGTCGCGGGCGCGTCCGACATCGACCGTGCCATGGAGCTCGGCTACGGGCACCGGATGGGCCCCTTGAAGACGAGCGACCTCGTGGGGCTCGACGTGCGCCTGGCGATCGCCGAGACGCTCGAGGCGGAGCTTCCGTCGGACCGGTTCCGGGCTCCCGCGATTCTCAAGACCCTCGTCGCGGAAGGGCTGACGGGCAAAAAGGCGGGGGAAGGATTCTTCCGCTGGGATGGGGACAGGGCGGTCGGCGAGGGAGCGCGGGCGGCCACGCTCGCGAGGAGACGATGAACATCGGCGACAGGCGGGGCTTGAACCTGGGCGTGGCGCTGGTCGCCCTGGGGATCTACTTCATCCTTTACCGGTCCCTCCACTTTCGCGGGCCCGGTCCGATCCTGCTGCTCATCGGAGCGATCCTGCTGGCCCTCTCTGCGCTGCGGGAGTTTCGCGGCCCGATCGTCCCGGCCGGCGTCCTGCTCGGCCTCGGCGCGGGCTTCCTGCTGCGCGACCCGCTCGCGCGCTGGATGCCGGGCTGGGCGACCCTGCTGCTCGGCCTGGGCTCCGGCCTCCTGCTCGCCGGCGGCCTCGGACGCCTTTCGGGTCAGGACCGGCGCTCTGCGCCCATCGTGCCCGGCATCTTCCTCGTCACGATCGCGATCGTCACGGCGCTATCGCAGAACCTCGTGATCCCCGAATCCTTCTATGACGCCGCCTGGAGACTCTGGCCGTTCGCGCTGGTGGCGGCAGGGGTGATTCTGGTGCTGCAGGCGGTGCGACACCGTTCGTAGGGGCGGCCGTTACCGCCGCGCTGCGCACGGCGTTCCCTACGGGTCGGGCCGCCCGGGGGGGCAAGCTCCGCCCTTACGAACCGAACGCGTGATCAAGACTTCGTTATAGAACACTCGCTTCAGCCCAGATCCAATATCTTCGGCACCGGCACCCTGGTCCCTGCAGGCGGCGGCGCCGCACGGCGTTCGGAGAGAAGCCGCGCGGTGACGAAAAGCAGCAGGAGCGCGGCCCCGATCGCGAGCGAGAAAAGCCCCGTCGACAGCCGGTGGTAGCGGTCCAGGAGCACCCGCGAAGGATCGCCCGCCGGCAGGTTGTCAATGAGGCCCGGCGCCTCCGCGCGGATCCGATCTATGGGCGGGATCAGGAGCTCTCGGATGACGAGCGCCGCGAAGAACCCGAGGACCGGCAGACGCGTGAGCAGCGCGCGCGTCGCCTTCGCCGCGCCGCCCGAAGTCAGTAGCCAGGCGGTCCCGAAGAGTACGAGGAAGCTCGCCTCGGAGATTCCGCACAGCTTCGAGAGGATCGGGCTCTGGAGCGCTCCAGCCATGTCCCGAGTCGGCAGGATCCTGAAGACCGCCGGCGCCACGACCGCTCCGAAGAAGATTGGCGGCGCCAGCGCCAGGGCGAGTGCGGCCAGATGAACCGTCAGGACGAAGGTCTCGAGGCGGGTATCGAGCTTCATGGCTCGGCGGCGTATTCCGCCGTCACCTGCGGCACGAGCCCGGCCGCGTGGGCCCGGTCGAGGAGCAGCTGGACCGCCCGGCGGCCGGCCTCCCCGTAGCCCTGCGTCCAGGAGTTGACGTACATGCCGACGAAGCGGTCGGCCTTCTCGCGCGGCAGCCCGCGCGCGTAGCGCATGGCGTGGTCGAGGGCCGCGTCCCGGTGGGCCAGGCCGTACTCGATCGAGCGGGAGAGGGCGCGCGATATGCGGCCGATCCGCTCGGGTCCGAGGTCCCGCCGCACGACGTTGCCGCCGAGCGGCAGCGGGAGCCCCGTCTCCTCTTTCCACCACCGGCCGAGGTCGACCACCTCGACAAGGCCCTCTTCCCGGAAGCTGAGCTGCCCTTCGTGGATCAGCAGCCCCGCCTCGAACTCTCCGGCGCACACCGCCTCCTGGATCCGATCGAACGGCATGGAGCGCGTCTCGACGCCGGGCGCCCAGAGCTTCAGCGCCAGCGCCGCCGTCGTCCACTCCCCCGGCGACGCCACCGGAATCTGGCCCGCCGCGATCCGCTCACGCGCGACCGGCCCCCGCGCGACCACGACCGGCCCATAGTCGTCGCCGAAGGACGCGCCGTGCGGCAGCAGCAGGTAGCGGTCGCAGAGGCGCGTGTAGGCGTGGAACGAGACGGCCGTGACGGCGAGCTCTCCCGCCATCGCGCGCCGGTTCAGCGACTCGATGTCGGACAGCTCGTGGACGA
>JANMPW010000494.1:0-6741 GCA_031370065.1 Acidobacteriota bacterium | reverse complement strand
CTGGATCTGGATGCCGAGCCCGTAGAAGGACCCGTGCTGCTTTTCCTTCATCGCCGAGAACTCGTCGGGCTCGAGGAACGCCGTGTGCGGATCGAGCCGGGCGAGCATCCCGTGGATCGAGGCGTAGACGATCTTGTCCGGGGCTACCGGCTCGGGCGCCCAATCGGAGAGGGTCGTCAGAATGTCCGCGTACTCATCGAGCGAGGGGGTCTCGCGCTCCGGGGTGGCGTGGAGCTTGCCGGCGAAGACGCCGCCGGCGAGGGTCGCCCCGCCGATTAGCGCAAGCGCGAGTAGAAAACGGGACTTCGGTAGGCTCAAGGGCTCCCTCCCAGGCTCAACATTCTGGCATGCCGGTCGTCTAAAGTCTCTCCGGACTTCGGCAAAGGCGGCGTAAAATCGCCCCCGCGGGGGAAAGAACATGTTTGGTTCCATCGGAATGCCCGAATTGATCCTGATTTTCGTCGTGGCGCTTCTGGTCTTCGGTCCCAAGAAACTCCCCGAGATCGGCAAGTCGCTCGGCAAGGGCCTCGCGGAGTTCAAGAGGGCCTCGGATGATCTGAAGAAGACGATCGAGGACGAGATCGAGCAGGGCAAGCAAGAGGCCGCATCGATCAAGCAGCAGATGTCCGAGGTCAAGAACACTCTCGTGGCCATTCCGGCGGCCGGAAGCTCCGCCGAGGCCTCCGTGCCGAGGGCCGACCCCGAGCCCCCGATCCGTCCCGCTTGAGCGGCTTCAACCCCCGCGACCTCCTCGAAGGCAAGTCCGGCCGCGCACCGGGCGCCGACGAGGAGGAGCTGCCCCGGATGGGCTTCTTCGACCACCTCGAGGAGCTGCGCAAGCGGCTCGTCGTGTCGATCATTGCGGTCTTCGCGAGCTTCCTGCTGGCCTGGTCGTGGGCCCCCGAGCTCTTCGAGTTTTTGGCGCGGCCGATTCGGCGTGTGCTCCCGCCCGGTCAGAACCTGGCGTACACGACGCTCACCGAGCCCTTCCTGATGTACTTCCGCGTGGCGCTGCTCGCGGGGACCCTCCTCGCGTCGCCAATCCTGATCTGGCAGGTCTGGCTCTTCATCTCGCCCGCGCTTTACCGGCGGGAGAAGAAGTGGGTCCTGCCGTTTGTCGGCTTCGGGGCGCTCTTCTTCCTCTCGGGCTGCGCGTTCGCGTACTACGAGGCCTTCCCCCTCGTCGTGGGCTTTCTCGTGGGCATGGGCAAGGACTTCCAGGCCGTCATCACCATCAACGAGTACGTGTCCCTGGCGACCAAGCTCATCCTCGGTCTCGGGCTCTGCTTCGAGATGCCGATCCTCGTCTTTTTTCTCGCGCGGCTCGGGATCGTGTCGGAGCGGTGGCTGCTGGCCAAGTTCAAGTACGCGGTCCTGATCATCTTCATCATCGCCGCCGTGATCACACCCACCCCGGACATCGCCACGCAGTGCGTGTTCGCGTTCCCGATGATCGGGCTGTACTTGCTCGGAGTGGGGGTGGCGTGGATCTTCCGGAAACGGGAGGAATCCTCGGGGTCGTAGGGGCGTCCGTTACCGCCGTGCTGCGCACGGCGTTGCCTAAGCGTCGGGCCGCCCGCGGTTGGGGCGAGCCCCGCCTCTACGGCCGGCTGTTGCGTTTCAAGATCAGCTCGACGAACTCCCGCACGGCCCCATGCCCTCCCATGCTCTTGAGCACGATCACGGCGGCGCGACGGGCGGCGGGAACCGCGTCGGCGGGGCAGGCGGAAAGGCCCGTCGCCTCGAACATCGGGATATCGGGCTCGTCGTCCCCGATCGAGGCGGTTTCCTCGCGGGAGAGCGCGAGTTTGCGGCGCACCGACTCGAGTCGCGCGCGTTTGTCTCGGACGCCCTGGTAGCAGAGGCGCACGCCGAGCTCGAGGGCCCGCCGTGCGGTCGCCGGCGATGAGCGGCCGGAGATCCAGCAGAGCGTGATCCCGGCGGCAGCCGCCTTGCGCACGCCATGGCCGTCCTTGGTGTTGAAGACCTTGAGCTCGTGTCCGCGTCCGTCGAGGTAGATCTGCCCGTCGGTCAGGACGCCGTCGACGTCGAGGAAGAGGGCGCGGATCTTTGCCCTCGCGGGCTTGCCGGCCGCCACCTACGCCAGGCCCGCCGCGAGCAGATCGTGCATGTGCAGGGCTCCCTCGAGGCGGCCGCCTTCGCCGGGGACGAACACCGAGGTGATGCGGTTGGCGCGCATCATCTCGAGCGCCGCGGAGGCGAACTCGTCGGCGCTGATCGTGCGGGGGTTCGGCCGGGCGCAGTCGCCCGCCGTCTTCTGGAGATCGGCCGGGTCCTTCTCGAGGAGCCGGCGCAGGTCGCCGTCGGAGATCACGCCGAGGAGGAGGCCGCCGGAATCGACGACGGCGGTCACGCCCATCATCTTTCGGGACATCTCGTGGAGGGCCTCGGTCATCGGCGCGGCCGAGGTCACTCTGGGCAACCGGTCCCCGGTGCGCATGAGGTCCCGGACCTTCAGAAACCGCCGGCCGAGGCTCCCGGCCGGATGGAGCGCGGCGAAGTCCTCGGCCTTGAATCCGCGCCGCTCCGAGATCGAGAGGGCCAGCGCGTCGCCCATCGCGAGCATCGCCGTCGTCGAAGCCGTGGGCGCGAGGTTCAGGGGACAGGCCTCCCGGGGGATCGCGACGGAGATCGTGATCTCGGCCGCGCGCGCGACCGACGAGGCCGGCACGCCGGTCATCGCGATCGTGAGGATCCGGCGCGACCGCGAGAACTCGAGCAGGCGCACGACCTCGGGGGTCTCGCCCGAGTAGGACAGCGCGAGGACCACGTCGCCCGGCATCAGCATTCCGAGGTCGCCATGGCTCGCCTCGCCGGCGTGGAGGAAGTAGGCGGGCGTCCCGGTCGAGGCGAGGGTGGCGGCGATCTTCTGCGCGATCAGGCCCGACTTGCCGATCCCGGTCAGGCAGAGCCGGCCCTGGGACTTTTCGATGGCCTCGATCGCCCCAAGGAACTCCGGCCCGAGGTTGTCGATCTGGCGGCGCACGGAGTCCGCCTCGATCTGGAGTACTCGCCGCGCGGCTTCGAGGGTCATCCGCCTATCTTAAGCCGGGTCCGGATCCTCTATGATCCGTTCTCCCATGGCCCAGCTTACCCAGTACGTCATCGCCTACGGCCTGCCGCTGATCTTCGGGATCGTGCTGCTCGAGCAGCTCGGTCTGCCGATTCCCGCGATCCCCGTGCTCATCGTCGCCGGGGCGCTGTCGATGGACCGCGATCTTTCGGCGTGGAAGGTCCTTTTCGTCGCGGTCGCAGCGTCGCTGATCGCCGATTCCCTCTGGTACCTGCTCGGGCGCTCCCAGGGGAGCAGGATCCTGAGAACCCTCTGTCAGATCTCGCTGTCGCCGGACTCCTGCGTGCGCCAGACCGAGTCGGTCTTCGAGCGCTGGGGAATGCCCTCCCTGCTGGTCGCCAAGTTCATCCCCGGTTTCTCGACCGTGGCTCCGCCCATGGCAGGCGCCACGCGTGCGGGCCTCGGGCAGTTCCTGCTGTACGACGGCGGCGGAGCCCTGCTGTGGGCGGGGACGGGCATTGCCGGGGGAATGGTCTTTCACCGGGCGATCGACCGGGTCCTGGCCTTCCTCGCGTCGATCGGAAGCACGGCCTTCGCCCTTCTCGGCGCGGGCCTCATCCTCTTCATCGCCTTCAAGTGGTGGCAGCGCCGCCGCTTCTACAAGGTGCTCCGGATGGCGCGCATCTCGGTCGAGGATCTGTGGCGCCTCATGGACGAGGGAGAGAGTCCGCTGGTCCTCGACGTGCGGACCGACAAGGGGCGCTCGCTCGATCCCCGGAGGATCCAAGGCGCCGCCGTCCTGGACGTCTACAACCTGGACGAAGCCTTGAAAGAGCTGCCCCGGGACCGGGAGATCATTCTCTACTGCACTTGACCCAACGAAGCCTCGGCGGCCCGTGTGGCCCGCATGCTGATCGACAGGGGGTTCAAGCTGGTGCGCCCGCTCGCGGGGGGCTTGGAGGCCTGGGCCGAGGCGGGCTATCCCATCGCCGCCGAGCCCCTCATTACGATCCAGGCGACCGGCGCGTACGACAAGGTCTCCACCGACAAGATCCGGAAGTAAGATCCTCGCTTGGAAAAGGGAGGTACAGCATGCGTCAAAGACGGTTAGGCATAGCGGGATTGCTTCTGGCCGGGCTGCTTCTTTCGGGGGGTGCGCGGGCGGAAAGCCCCGACAAGTATCAGGTCACGGGTCAGGTGGTCGAGGTCACGGACTCGATGATCGTCGTCATGAAGGGCAAGGAGCGCTTCGAAATGGGGCGTGACGCCTCGACGAAGGTCACCGGCGATCTGAAAGTGGGAGCCAAGATCACGGCGAAGTACAAGATCACGGCGACTTCGGTTGACGTGAAGGCAGAGAAGGCCGCGAAGAAGAAGTAAAAGTACTACGCACGACCGACGGATTCGCTGATCGCCAGTAGCGACCGGATCAGCTCCGGGAGTGTTTTCACGTCGAGCTGGGTCGAGCGGTCCGAGAGCGCGCGGTCGGGGTCGTCATGGACCTCCATGAAAAAGCCGTCGACGCAGCCGGTGGCCGCGGCCGCGCGCGCCAGGATCGGCGCGTACTGCTTCAGACCCCCCGTCTCCTTGCCGCTTCCCGGAAGCTGCAGCGAGTGCGTCACGTCGTAGACGACGGGATAGCCGAGGGCCTTCATCATCGGGAACGCGCGCATGTCCACGACGAGGTTGTGGTACCCGAAGGAGGATCCGCGCTCGCAGAGCAGGATCTTCTCGTTCCCCTCGGCGCGGCACTTCTCGATGACGTGGCCCATGTCGTCGGGCGCCATGAACTGCCCCTTCTTAACGTTGTTCGGCTTTCCGTTGCGCGCGACCGCGGCGACCAGGTCCGTCTGACGGGCAAGAAACGCCGGGATCTGGAGCACGTCGAGCACCCGCGCCGCCACTGCGGCCTGCGCCGGCTCATGGATGTCCGAGATGACGGGCAGGCCCGTCTTCGCTTTGACCTCGGCGAGGATCGAGAGGCCATCCTCGAGGCCCGGGCCGCGAAAAGAGTTCCCGGAGGAGCGGTTTGCCTTGTCGTAACTCGACTTGAAGACGATGCGCGCGCCCGTCTCGGCGGAGATCCTCTTCAGCTGCTCCGCCATCGAAAGCGAGTGCTCTCGGGACTCGATGACGCAGGGTCCGGCGAAGAAAATCGGGGGAGCGCCTCCGCCGACGACGTAGCCCGGGGCGATCGGTACGGCGCGCGCCTCGCTCAGGCGAGCTCCTCGGGCAACGGCTCGGCAACCGCCACGCCAACCTCGTCGTTGGTCGCGGCCCGGTGCGCGCGCGCCGCGCGGATGAAGTCCTTGAACAACGGGTGACAGGCGAAGGGCTTCGACTTCAATTCCGGGTGGAATTGGCAACCGAGGAACCAGGGGTGGTCCTCGTGCAGCTCGATGATCTCGACGAACTTCTTGTCCGGCGACATCCCGGTGAACGAGAGCCCCGCCTCCTTCAGGCGCGGCAGGAAGTCCTGGTTGACCTCGTAGCGGTGGCGGTGGCGCTCCCAGATCAGGTTCTCGCCGTACGCCCGGGCCGCGATGGAGCCCTGCGACAGCTCGCAGGGGTACTTGCCGAGCCGCATCGTGCCGCCGAGGGCCTCGACGCCGATCAGGTCGCGCAGTTTGTAGATCACTTTGTGCTTGGGCTCCTCGTCGAACTCGGTCGAGTTGGCCTCCTCGAGGCCGGCGACATTGCGCGCGTACTCGATGACCGCCGTCTGGAGGCCGAGGCAGATCCCGAAGAACGGGACCTTCTTCTCGCGGGCGTAGCGGATCGCCTTCATCATCCCCTCGACGCCGCGCCGGCCGAAGCCGCCCGGCACGAGGATCGCGTCGGCGCGGAAGAGCACCTCCGGGTACTGGTCGCCCTCGAGGGTCTCGGCGTCCACGTAGTGGAGCTTGACGCGCACGTTATTGGCGATCCCGCCGTGCGCGAGCGCCTCGTTGAGCGACTTGTACGAGTCGCCGTAGTCCACGTACTTCCCGACGATCGCGATGTCCACCTCGGCCGTCGGATTCTTGATGCGGTTGACGAGGTTCTCCCACTTGGAGAGGTCCCGGTCGTAATGGGGCAGCGACAGGAGGTCGAGCAGGATCTCGTCGAGCCCCTCGGCCGCGAAGTGGAGCGGCACCTCGTAGATCGAGGGCACGTCCTTCGCGTTGATCACGGCTTCGACGGGCACGTTGCAGAAGAGCGAGATCTTGCGCTTGACGTCGTTGGGAAGCGCCCGGTCGGCGCGGCAGAGCAGCAGGTCGGGCTGGATTCCGATCGAGAGCAGTTCCTTGACGGAGTGCTGCGTGGGTTTCGTCTTCAGCTCGTCGGAGGCCTTGATGTAGGGCACGAGCGTGAGGTGCACGTTGATCGCGTTCCCGCGGCCGGCTTCCTGGCGAAACTGCCGGATGGCCTCGAGGAAGGGCAGCGACTCGATGTCGCCGACCGTGCCGCCGATCTCCACCAGGACGACGTCGGCGTCGGTCCCCACGTGGCGAATGGACTCCTTGATCTCGTCGGTGATGTGAGGGATGACCTGCACGGTTTTGCCGAGGTAGTCGCCGCGGCGTTCCCGCTCGATCACGGTCGCGTAGATCCGGCCCGCCGTCGTGTTGTTGATCTTCGACGCCGTCATCGAGGTGAAGCGCTCGTAGTGCCCGAGGTCGAGGTCCGTCTCCGCGCCGTCGTCGGTGACGTAGACCTCGCCGTGC
>JANMPW010000489.1:0-6076 GCA_031370065.1 Acidobacteriota bacterium | reverse complement strand
GGAAATGGAACGCTCGCGCGAGAAGGGCCTCTGCTGTGGCGCGGGCGGCGGCCGTATGTGGATGGAGGAAAAGCTCGGCACGCGCATCAACCAGACGCGCATGCGCGAGATCGCCGACACGGGCGCGGGGTCCGTCGGCGTCTCCTGCCCCTTCTGCATGGTCATGATCGGCAACGCGAAGGACGAGATCGGCGTCGCCACCCAGCCGTTCGACGTCCTCGAGCTCGCGCGCAAATCCATGGGGCCCGCATCGGCGTGACGCGCAGATCCCTGCTTTTCTCGCTCTCCCGGCGGGAGAGGGTCGGGGTGAGGGTGAGGGGTGCCCCGTGACCCCCCGCATTCTCGTGCAGCGAATCCTCGAAGTCCTCCGCCCGGACCGCGCGGAGCCGTACAAAGGCCTTCGCGGTGTCGGGCAGACGTGGGAGCGTGTGGCCGAGAAGCGTCTGAAGGCCGAAGGCTACGCGATCCGGGAACGCAACTTCCGCGCGCGCGCAGGGGAGATCGATCTCATCGCCGAGGAAAAGGGCGTCCTCTGCTTCATCGAGGTCAAGGGCCGCCGCGGCACGGGCTTCGGGTCGCCCGCCGAGGCCGTGACGCTCGGGAAGCAGCGCCGCATCGCGCGGGCCGCGGAGGAATACCTCGCGGTGAAGCGCCTCGGCTCGCCCCCGTGCCGCTTCGATGTCGTTGCGATTCTGGAATCGGAGAGCGGGATCGAGGTCACGATTCTCCGCGACGCCTTCGAGCAGCCCGCGGACTCCGGCCGGCCGTGGTGACGCGCCGCGCGCGTGTTAAAATCCGCGCTTGTTCGGGAGCTTTTCGTTGAACGATTCCGATCTCCGGTACACCTTTTCCTGCCCGACGTGCGCGGGCAGCTTCTCCATCACGCTGGCGAAGATCCCGCCCGTGCAGGCCCGCTTTAGCTGCCCCAAGTGCGGCAAGCCGATGGATTTCCCCTCGCGCGACGAGGCCCGCGTTTACGTCCTCCTCCAGGCCGGGGGAGGGGCGGAGCCAGAGTCCGCGCCGCCGACGGCGGCTCCGGAAGCACCCTCCGCTTCGACCGCGGAGAAGGTCTACCGGATCGAAATGAAGGGCTTCGAGAACGATGCCTATGACCGGCGCGGCATGCGCAACCTGATCCGCACCAACGGGCTCAACGAGGCCGACTCGGTCCGCTTCGGCGACGACGCGCCGCGGCGCGCCGTGGAGTTCCCGGAATTGAAGTCCCTTTTCGAGCTGCGAAAGAGCGCGCGCGCACTGCCCCCGCCCGTCTGCCGCAAACATACGGACCAGATCGCGTACTACACATGCACGGAAACGGGGCGCCCCCTGTGCGAGGGCTGCGCCGCGGAAAAGAAGTTCGGAGGCACGTCCGTGCGGGTCTGCGAGCACTGCGGAGGCACGGCCAGCGAGGTCCCCCTGGAGTCTTGACCCCCCGGCCCTCCTCGGCTATTCTTCGCCTCCCCGAGCGGGAATAGCTCAGCGGTAGAGCGCCACCTTGCCAAGGTGGAAGTCGCGGGTTCGATCCCCGTTTCCCGCTCCAACATCTTCCTTGGCTTCAATCATTTGGTGAGGCCTCTACCGCTCAGCTAGTCTCGCTCTGGGCTGCCTGATCTTGTTTTATTCTTGTCGCCGGTGCAAATTGGCGTCTTTCGGTGGTGGTCGCTAGCGGAGGGAAGAAAAGAGGGGAGCGAGAAGGAGCCCGTCTCTGTTGCTCGATCGCGCTCCCTGACCTTCAATCGCGGGGGTGGCGGCACCCCTCGATGCAGGTCTCAAGTGCCTCGCGGGCGGCGGCCAGGCACGTTGCATGACCGTGACAGGCCTTCACATCAGCAATATACTGCGCCAGACACGCCTTCGCACAGTCCTTGGGTGTCTGCTGCGCCACAAGTAACGATCCGAACAAAGCCAGTGCCACCAGGGTAACGAAGATCACCAATCGCCTTTTCAGACTGTCCATGGTTTTGAACCTCCTTAAACGAAATTAAATTTAGTCTGGGCTCCTATGCTGGTTTCGCCAATTGAGCATCAACTCTCCTCCTTGTTGAAATTCGCCGCCTCTCCAAAAGCCGTCTCATCGTTTTGCCCATGCTCTCGTGCCTTCAGGGCTGTTTTCAATTAACGATCCCTTCTCTCAACGTCTTTTGAGCCTTCCAGTGGTGCAAGCGACGAGTTTTCACTCGCATCGCAGCGCCACCATGGGATCGACCTTCGTCGCCCGGCGCGCGGGAATGTAGCTCGCCAGTAGCGCAGCGAGCCAAATCAGAAAAACCGCGGCCAGAAAAACGGGGGCGCGTTGATCGAATGGCAGGAGTTCGTCATTCTCAAGTCCTAGCTTTAGCCACACTAACGGGACCGCCAGCGCGAGGCCAATCCCGACCCCGAGCGCCCCAAGGACCATTCCTTTCCGGACAACCATTCTCACGACTTCGCTTTTCTGAGCGCCAAGCGCCATGCGGATTCCAATTTCATGGGTGCGCTGCGCGACCGTGTAGGACGTTACCCCGAAGACTCCCACCGCTGCCAAAGCCAGCCCCAAACCCGCGAAGGTGCCCATCATGGTGCTCATCATGACGCCGGCGGCGCCGGATTCGGCGATGACCTGGTTCATGGTTTGGACAGCAGTGATGGGTTGGTCTTTGTCCACGCCCCACACGGCTCGGCGCAACATCGGGGCGAAGGCCGCCGGGTCAAAGCTCGCCCGGACGACGAGAGTCATCACAGAGGATGGCTTCTGGGGATAAGGCTCGTAGGTCTGGGGCAGATCGTTCCGCTGCTCTAACGAGTCCCTCACGTTACCTACTACGCCTACGATGTCACTCCAATCCGGTCGGTCCGAGCCGCTGGTGTCGAGCCGAATGCGCTTACCGATCGGCTCCTCATTCGGGAAGTGACGCCGAACAAACGCCTGATTTACGAGGGCCACCGGCGGCGCCTGCGCAGTGTCGGAAGGCAAGAAGTTGCGGCCGCGAATCAGCGGGACCCGCAGCGTGCGAAGATAATCGGGGCTGATCGCGACGTAATCCGTCCGCGCCCTCTCCGTGCGTGACAACACAGGCCGGCCCTCGATGCTAAACGTGACAACGTGCTCGCCCTCACCGAGCGCCAGGAGCGTCGTGGCGCCAGCCGAATTGACGCTGGGAAGCGCTTCGAGGCGCTGGATGGCTTCCTGGAAAAAGGCCGCCTGCTTGGAGGGATCTTTGTAGCGCGCGCTCGAAAGAGAGATGTTTGCCGTCAAGACCCGATTCGGGTCAATTCCGAAACCAGCGTGAACTCTGTCGAGAAAGTCCTGAACGAAAAATCCTGCTCCAATCAGGAGCACCAGCGCCAGGGCGATTTCTGCGGTCACGAGGACACTGTGTGTCCGGTGGCGGGCCCTGCTCTGCGAACTCGCCCGGCCACCTTCTTTGAGATTCGATTGGAGGTTCAGGGCCGTCTGGTGAAAAGCCGGCGCCACACCGAAAAGGATCGCTGCCAAAACCGATATGCCGAGCGTGAAGATCAGCACGGTATGATCGATGGTCACTTCGTGCGCTGTCGATCTGACGTCGTCGATCCAGCTGAGACCTCTACGGAACAAGTCCACACCCCAAGAAGCAAGCAGCAGGCCCAGCCCGCCGCCAGCGAATGCGATCAGAAGGCTCTCGACTAGCAATTGCCGGACCAAGCGGAAACGACCCGCGCCCAGCACCGCGCGGACTGTGAACTCTCTTTGCCGCCCGGCGGCGCGGGCAAGCTGCAGGCTCGCAATGTTGGCGCAGGCAATGAGCAGGACAAAGATGACCACTCCCATCAGCAGCCTCATGCCAATCCGAAACTCATCGGCAATGTAGTGCTGGATGGACATTGCCGTGGCGCTCCAACCCTTGCTCGTGCCGGGGTAAGCTTGCTCGGAGCGTTGGGCGAGAGCCACCATCTCAGCCTTTGCCGTCTCAACGCTTACCCCGGATTTCAGGCGAGCCAAGACGGTCAGGCGGCGGTCCTGGCGGGCTGCAGGGAGAATGCTCTCCGGGGCGAGGACGAGCGGCGTCCACAATTGCGGGCCGCCGTACACGTCCAGCCGGTAGCTGCTGGGCATGACACCGATCACTGTGTAGCTTTCGTCATTGAGGCGCACGGTCGTTCCGACCACGTTGGGGCTGGAACCGAATCGACGTTGCCACAAGGCGTCGCTCAGGATGACGACCTGCGCGTGACCCGGCTGGTCCTCATCGGGCAGGAAGGTCCGTCCCAAGGCGGGAGACACACCCAGCATTTGGAAATAGCTTGCGGAAACTCGCGTCCCGCTGAGCCTCTCTGGATCACCCTTTCGGGTAAGAGCAAAATTGCTCCACTCGCTGGCAACCATGTCCTCGAAGGCATGGCTCTGCTCCCGCCAGGCAACAAAATCAGGGGCCGAAACGGGCTTGCGGTCCCATCCCCATCCCGGTCCCTTGGCAGGGTCGACGGTCACGACCACAACCACGCCGGCGGGGTCTTTGATGCGCGGGGGCCGCAACATCAAGCCGTTCACGGCGCTGAAGATGGTCGTATTGGCTGCGATTCCAAGCGCCAGCGTCACGACCGCCACCGCCGTGAAGCCAGGGTTGTTGCGCAGCATCCGAAGGCCAAATCGAATGTCTTGCAGTAATGTTTCCATGGAAGGAGCCCTCGGGTCGCTGTGGAGCAAATGTGCTGCCACGTGGGCTTCGGTGTAAGTCATTAAGTCGCCGAACGATATGAAGCGACGGTTCCCCAAGCCTGCATGGCCATGTCCGATGTTGGGACGCATTTGTTCGAAACCGGGACGGCCTTTTAACGACTTTCTTTTGCCGCGCCGACCAGAATCGCCGAATCGGGGTGGGCTGTCTTGTCCTGCGCGTCGGGCACCGCCGGGCGGTCTATCGGCGGGGGCGTCCCTAGCTCGATTTCATCAGATCCGCCACGTGCTCCGCGATCGCGGGTGCGGCGGTCAGTCCGGGCGACTCGATCCCGATGAGGTTATAGAAGCCGGGAAGGCCGCGCTCGCGCTCATCGGTGATCACGAAGTCGCGGAACGGCTCGCCCTTTCCCTGGAGCTTCGGGCGGATTCCGCTGATGTCGGGCTCGAGGTCCTCGTCGCGCACCGCCGGCAGAATCCGCCGCGCGGCCGCCGCGAACTCGGCGCGCTTGCCCGGCTCGACCCGGTAGTCGGTGCTCCGATCGGGCAGGTACTCCGCGTCGGGCCCGAAGCGCAGGCGGCCGCCGGTGTCGAGAACGACGTGGACGCCGAGGCTCTCGGGGGAGGGGACCGGGTACACGAGGTGCGAGACCGTCTTCCACAGCCGCGTCGCCACAGAGAAGTAGCTGCCCTTGCAGTAGTGAAGCCGGTAGCCCGCAGCATCCACGTCGATCCCTGCGAGCGCGGCCACCGTGTCCGCATCGAGCCCGGCGGCGTTGACGACGCGCTCGGTCGTGAAACTCTCGATCTGTTCCGCCTGTTTCACGACGATCCGATAGCCGCCCGGCTCGGGCTCGATGGCGACGACCGTCGCGCGGGGCTGGAGCACGGCTCCCGCTTCCAATGCCTCCCGCAGAAAATGGTCCATGAGCCCGTGCGCGTCCACGATGCCGGACTCGGAAGACCAGAGGGCTCCGACCGAGGCGACCATCGGCTCGAGCGCGTGCGCTTCGGTCTCCGAAAGGCGCGTCAGCGCGACGCCGTTCTCGCGGGCGGTCTGCTGGATCGCGTCGAGCGCAGGCAGTTCCTCGGCACGCGTGGCCGTGATGAGCTTCCCGGTCTTCGCGTGGGGAATCGCGTGACGGGCGCACAGGTCGTACACGCGATCCCTTCCCTCGGCGCAGAGCCGCGCCTTGAGGGACCCGGCGGGGTAGTAGATGCCGGCGTGAACGACCTGGCTGTTGCGGCTCGAGGTCTCCATGCCGTGCTTGGGATTGCGGTCGAGCACGATGAGGTTCGAGCTTTCGCGCGCCAGGCGCGCCGCGACGGCGAGTCCGACGACGCCGGCTCCGATGACGGCAATCTCCGTGTCCGGCACGCTTCGATCTTAAGCTCAAGGCGGCATTGACGCCCGGAGTGCGGCGGTATACGTTGACCGCT
>JANMPW010000456.1:0-22739 GCA_031370065.1 Acidobacteriota bacterium | reverse complement strand
GTGGCGATCGCGGGGGCCACGGTTCGGATGCGCTATACGCACATTGCCGGGACCCTCAAGTGGCTCGCCCTCTTTCTCTTCGCCTACGTGATCACCGCCGTTCACATCGGCCCGGACTGGGGAGCCGTGGCGCGGGACGCGTTCATTCCCTCGCTACCCCGATCGAGCCTCGGGTGGGCTGCGCTCGTCGCCATCCTGGGAACGACGATCAGCCCCTATCTTTTCTTCTGGCAGGCCTCTCAGGAAGTCGAAGAGGAAAAGGCGATGGGACGGCGCATGCTCATCCGGCGCGCTGGCGCAACCTCCAAAGAGCTCGCCACCCGCAGGCTCGACGTCGGCGTCGGCACGTTTTTCTCGAACCTGGTCATGTTCTTCATCATCCTGACGACGGCCCTGGTACTCCACCGGCACGGCATCACGAACATCGAGACCTCGCGCCAGGCCGCGGAAGCGTTGAAGCCTCTGGCGGGACGCTTTGCGGCGTTGCTGTACACAGTCGGTTTGATCGGGACGGGGCTACTTGCCATTCCGACTCTCTCCGGTTCGGCCGCCTACGCCTTTGCCGAGACGTTCGGGTGGCGTCAGGGGCTGGATCAGAAGCTGCGTAACGCGCGCTACTTCTACGCCGTCGTGATCGTCTCGACCGCGCTCGGCATTCTGATGGACTTCGTGAACATCAACGCCGTCAAGGCGCTCTTCTGGACCGCGGTGATCAACGGCCTGCTCGCGCCTTTCCTTCTCATGGCAATCCTGATCGCGGCCTCCGATCGCAAGCTCATGAACGGACAGCCCAGCTCGTGGCTTTCGCGCGTTCTGGTGGGATTGATCACGCTCGCGATGTTTGGCGCGGCTATGGGAATGTTCCTCTTCTAAACCGCGAGGCGCGAGCGGCTTCGCTGTCACGACGGCCGCTTCGGCGGCCCGCTGATGAACGAGGGATCGCGATCGTCGCCGAGCGGCTGACCCTCCCGTCGGATTCGCCCCGACCGAAAGAGTATGTCCTGCATGACCCGTCCAGCGGACGGGGCTGGCACGGTTTGAGCATTACAGACCGCACATGAGGAGTGTGCCATGGGGCTGAATTTGCTTTGGCGGCCCTGGGCCGCCCTTTCGTCATCGAGGTCGGCCCCCACTGATCATCAATCGCCGCAGCCGCAGCCCGCGCCCCCCGGAGCGGCTCCGGTACGCGGACTCAACCCCGCTCAGCTGGAGCGGCTCGGCCTGGGAGTCGTCGCCCGCTCGGTTCGCACCATCGCGGGACGCTCCGGCGCGGACAGCGAGGTGCGGCGCGTCTATTGCCTCGGCTGCGGGATGCAGGTCGACGATTCGGAAATTGATGAGGCGTGGTGGCACTGCCGCCAGGGCTGCAACGAGCCGGCCTCGGACTGACCAGCCCTGAATCAATGCTCCGTGCCGGCCATCGCGCGGGAGACCCAGGCGGCGGGCCACATGAGCGCGTGTTTGCGTCCGCAGACCGGGCAATGAACGACTCTCACTTCCTCGGCCTCGTCCCTGCGGAAGTTTCCGAAAGCGAAGGGCTGCATGAACAAGTCCGGACACAAGGCCTCGATGACGACGCGCCCGCCGTCGAGTGGCTTGTAGGCCTTGGGCGCCGGGCTGCCTACGACCCCCCGTACTTTCGGCACTGCGCTCATGACAAAGCTCCCTTCTGGGGCGCAGCCCCAGTCTGAGTGAACATTGCTGATGTCTCCGATTGCAAGCAACGTTCCAGCGGCCGGATGGGAGTCTCTAAAGGCTCTGCTTCGAATGCTTAAGATCGAGCCATGACCTCTGATTCCGGAACCCGATGCCTCCGGCAGAGGCCGATCGGCCGGGGCACCAGCGGGCCGGTGCTTTCCGCTTCAGTCAGGAGTACGGGAGAGCCGCGAACCCTCTGGCGCGCGTTCCCCTTGCGCCGCCACCGCCTCTCCATCGCTGCGCGGTAGGAACGGCAGAAATCCCGGAATCGCGGTCGCGAGAACGAGGAGGAGCCCGAGCAGGCCGAGGTAGATGCCGAACGGGCGCAAACTGTGGGTTTTCAGTAACTTCAAGAGCACCTCGATGGCGAGGTAGCCCGTGACCGCTGCGCCGGCAAATCCGGCCAGCAGGAGCGATCCGGAGGCTGTTGGACCGGAAGCCTTACGCAGATCGAGCAGCGCCTTGGCGCCGGCGCCGAGGATGATCGGAAGCGCGAGGAGAAACGAGAATCGCGCGGCGTCCTCCCGACGAAACCGAAGGAGCTTTCCGGTCGCGATCGTCATTCCCGATCGCGAGAATCCGGCCATGAGACCGGCGGCCGCCTGGGCAAGCCCGATCCACACGCCATCGCGAGCGTCGAGCTCCGCCAGGTTGCGCTCGCCCGCCCGGCGCCGGTCCGCAATGCCCTCCGCCAGGAAGAAGAATCCGCAGGCGAAGATCATCGACGCTCCGATGAGCCCGAGCGTGCGCAACTGCTCGAATCGCTTGAGCAGAAAGAGCCCGGCAAGGACACCGGGAATGGTCCCCACGACCAGAGGCACGAGCATTGCCCGGCCGACCGGGTCGCGCGCCGGCTCACCCCTCGACCACCGCACGGCTTCCATAAGAATCGCCGTAAGCTCCCGCCGGGTCGAGGCGATCAACGCGGCCGCGGTGCCGAGGTGCAGAACGATGTCGAACGTCAGGGCCGACTGGTCGTTGCGTATCCCCATGATCGCCTGGGCGAGGAAGAGATGGGCCGTGGAGGAAACCGGCACGAACTCCGTCAACCCCTGGATGACGCCGAGGATCAAAGCCTGCAAGATCGACATCGGCCGAGTCTAAAGCACCGGTCGACGGAGATCGAGCCGTCCCTCAAATTTCCCCTTTAGGCGTCTTTCGCACGACCCATGTGGTCATGCAGCGCTGCTGCTGGACTACGGTGGTCTTCAAAGGATCGACGAGGGCCCCGCCGAGTTGTGCGGTCAGCGAGAGCAGGCGGGGCTCATCCACCAGGAACCGCTCGCTTCCATCGGGTAGCGCGAAGCGCCCTCCTCCGAGAGGCATGAAGCGGCCCTCCATGCCGATGGAAGAGGCGAGGCGGCAGAAGAAGAGGCCCCCGGGTTTGACGAGGCGCCACGAGCCCGCGAGCATCGCCTGGAAGTGGGGCTCGTCCCTGGCAAAATGCAGAACGGCGCTGCTTAGCACCACGTCGGCCGCGTAGTCGGGGAAGCTGCTCGACTCGACGGGTTCCGCCCGGAAATTCGACGCGGGAAGGTGAGGCGCGAGCGCTCCGGCGAGGGAGCGCACGGCCCGGATCGCCTTGGGGTCGGGATCGATGGCGGACACTTCGAAACCTTCTTGCAGGAGAAAGACGAGGTTACGGCCGCCGCCACAACCCGCGTCGAGCACGCTCATCCCGGGGGTAATGCGCCCACGCAGAATCTGGTCGAAGAGGTAGATGTCAATCTGGCCGAAGAGCACGGAGAGGTCGAGCATGCGGCGCAGCGGCCAGCATACAGCCCTGAAAATACTGCGCCCGCGGGCGGCCCAAGGGCCGCCCCTACGAAACCAAACCGGAGGTTGGCGCTTCGGTATCGGCCGGGAGGCTCGAAGTATTACGTTTCTGACAGTCGGGGCAGGTTCAGCTCATTTCCGGGCGACCCCCAGGGGAACCCGGGCCGGATTAGCGCCCATGGCCGCTTTTGTGAAAGAGTTGCCCCCCATGCCGCCGCCCGCAAAGGCCCCCGAGTCGGGCCTCGGCTTCTCGGTCTCGAACCTGCCCGAGCCGCACCGGAGCCGCACCCGCAGCATCCTGCGCGACCATCCCGAGGTCCGGCAGTACATCGGCAAAAACCCGGGCACGCTCTGGATTATCGTCGGCGCCGTGGCCCTCCAGATCGGGCTGGCCTGGGCGTTGCGAGGCAGCCCGTGGTGGCTCATCGTCCCGACGGCGGCGCTCGTCGGCGCTTTCGCGAACCACGCGCTCTGGGTGCTCATTCACGAGTGCACGCACAACCTGATTTTCAAGACGCCGGGCGCCAACACCTTCGCGGGGATCATCGCGAACCTGCCCCACGGCCTGCCGAGCTCCGTGTTTTTCCAGCGCTATCATTTGAAACACCACGCATTCCTGGGCGTCTACGAGCTCGATGCCGACATCCCGAACGCGTGGGAGGCGCGCCTGGTGGGCACCTCGCCCTGGCGCAAGGCAATCTGGCTCCTGCTCTTCCCTCTCGTGCAGAGTACGCGGCCGCCACGGCTGCGCGAGATCCGGCCGATCGACCGGTGGGTGGTGTTGAACCTCGTCGTCCAGGTCGGCTTCGATGTGGCCGTGTGGTTCGTGCTCGGCCCGAAGGCACTCGCGTACCTCTTCATCTCGTTCTTCTTCAGCGTGGGACTCCACCCGGTCGGAGCGCGCTGGATCCAGGAGCACTACCTTCTCTTCAAGGGGCAGGAGACGAACAGCTACTACGGCTGGTTGAACCGGCTCGCCCTGAACGTCGGGTACCACAACGAGCATCACGACTTCCCGTCGATACCGTGGAACCGCCTGCCCGAGTTGAAGCGCGCAGCCCCCGAGGCGTACGAGACGCTGGGGAGCCACGCGTCATGGTCGAAGCTCCTGTGGCAGTTCGTCTTCGACCGGCGCGTTTCGCTCTTTGCGCGGCAGGTGCGCCAGGAGCGCGGAGGCGTCGAGCTCGACAACGAGGCCACGCCCGACGTCGAGCTGATCGAGCTCGGCGAAGCACCTGTGGCCGCCGGCGCATCGGCGGCGGCGCGCTCGTAGGCATCGATTCTCAAGGCCGAAAAAGGGACCGGGAGCGCCCCTCACCGAAACCCTCTCCCGCCGGGAGAGGGGGCAGCTACGATCCGCTCGGCGCGACGCAGGACGGCTCGGCGCCCAAGATCGTCCGCGCCAGCTCGCCTCGCAGGGCGAGCAGCTTCACCCGGTCCTCGAGGGCCCGGAGGCTCGTCGCCGCGGCCTCCTCGTCGGCGTCGGCCGCGGCCAGGCGCCGCTCGTCGAGCTCGCCCGCTTCCCCGCGGCCCTCGCGCAAAAGCAGGTCCGCAGCCGCGACCTCCTGCTCCGTGATTCCACGGGCGCGCCGCGCGAGGCTTGCCTCCGCCTCCGACCTCGCGACGCCCGCTTCCGCACGACGCACCGCCATTTCGAGGTCTGATTCGCGCGCCTGCAGCTGTGCCTCGGCGCGGGCTACGCTCGCCTTCGCCTTGGCCTCCGTATCGTCGAGCCGGCCCCCCGCCCAGACCGGGATCGCAAACGACACGCCGAAGCTAAAAGCGTTCTCGTTGAAGCTGTTGTAGTACTTCGAATAGTACGAGGGCAGGCGCTGGTACTGCGCGGCTGCCTCGATCACCGGCCAGCGCTTCGAGGACAGCCTCGCCGAACGGCCGAGCAGCTCGATCTGGCGCCCGAGCGCCTTCAACTGCGGGTCCGCCGCGCGCGCCGCGGCGAGGTTTTCGGCCGAATCCACCGCCGCCAGCGCGCCTTCGCTGTCGTTGGAAAGGCGCAGCGGCGCGTTGCCTGGCCATCCGATCAAACGCTTGAGTTCGAGACCGACGAGGTCGCGGTCGGACTCGGCGTTCAACAGCTTTTGCCTGGCCCGCGCCACTCGCAGCTTCGCCCGGTCGACGTCGATCTCGGTCCTGCGCCCCTCGCCAAAGAGCGCGACGACGCGCTCGAGCGCCGCCTCGGCAGCCGACAGCCCGTGCCGCGCCGCCTCCGCCTGCCTCTCGTCGGTCCAGGCCTTCGCGTAGGCCGTCACCGCTGTCCGAACCGTTTCCGCGCACCCGCTTTCGAGCGCGCCCTCGAGATCGGCGGCCCGGGCCCGCGCTCGCAGGGACTCGTTCTTTTTCCAGGGATCGTAGATCGTCTGGCGGATCTCGACCGCGCCGTACGACGGCACGCTTCCCGCCACCGCCACGGGGAGGCCGGTCGAATATCCCGGCGTCGTCGAGACCCAGACCGACGGGTGGAAGGCGTCTTCGGCAATGCGCGCGGAGGCATCCCCCTCCTCCCGCGCCGCCCGCGTCGCCGCGAGCTGCGGGGCCCGCTCGAGGGCGAGCTCGACGGCGCGCCGCAGGGTCAGCGTGTCGGCAGGCGGGGCTTGGGCTTGTTGCGCCAGGGCCGGGGAACCGCTCACGAGGCCGGCGACGAGGGCCAGGCAGCGCGAGAGCGGAGCGAAGCGCGAGCAAGAGCGGGAGCGGCGACGATCGTCATTCATGATGCAGAGCCTCCGAAGGGTTCAGACTCGAAGCGTGGTAGGCCGGCACGGCGCCAAACACCACCGCCACCCCGCAGGAAAAGAGGAACGCGATCGCGGCAGACCACAGAGACACCTGGATGTCCACGCCCCGCACGAAGAGCCGGGTGAGCAACGGAAGCCCGAGCCCGACCGCGACGCCGATCGTGGCCCCCGCGGCCCCGAGCGCCAGCGCCTCGAACAGAAACTGCCCCAGGATGTCCCGGCGCCGGGCCCCCACCGACATGCGCACGCCGATCTCGCGCGTGCGTTGCTCGACCGAGGCAAGAAGGATGTTCATGATGCCGACCCCTCCAACGACGACCGACACCGCCGCGGCCAGGATGAAGACCACAATGAGCGCAACCGAGATCGCCCGGGCAAGGCGCACCACCGAGGTCATGCTCTCGACCTCGTAGACGGAGCCCGTCCTGTGGCGTTCGCGCAGGAGCTCTTCGACGGTCTTCACCGCGGCCGGCAGCTCCGAGAACTCGCGGGCTTCGGCGAAGAGCGTCTTCACCTGGTGGGTCGGCGTGAAGTACCACGCCACGCTGATGGGAATGAGGATCGTCTCCGGCACCACGTCGCCGCGGCCGAGCGTGTCCACGGGCTCCTCGAACTGGCCGACGACCTGGAACGTCGTGCCGAGCGTGCGGATCGCCTTGTCCGGCGAGTCGTCGTTGGCGAAGAGCTGGTCGTAGAGGTCCCGGTTGACCACGCAGACGCGCGCGCGCTCCTGCAGGTCGTCTTCGTCGAGGAAGCGCCCGCGCACGATCCGCATGTTCTTGCGCACCTGCCCGTAGTTCGCCATGACGCCCAGGACCGTCAGCGCCTTGACCTGCGACTGCACGGCGACGCTGCCGCGCAGCGTCACGATCGCCGTGACGCCGGAGAAGAGGTCGCCGCGCGCCGCGATCGTCTTCACGTCCATTTCGCTCATGAAATCGTCCGACACACGCGACACACCGGAGGTGACCGTGCCGCGGTAGTTCGCCCACACCAGGTGCGAGCCGACCCCCTCGATCTGGCGCAGCACGTAGCCGCGCCCCGTCAGGCCGAGCGTCACGACGAGGATGATCGAGGCCGTCCCGACGACGAGCCCGGCCAGCGTGAGCGAGGTCTGGACCGGGTGCTTGCGGAACCGGTCCACGGCCATGCCGAAGACTTCGCGGTTGAACATGGTGGGCCGCTTCCGGCGGGTCAGCCCTTCGTGTTGGACGCGCGGACGCGGAGGCCGTCGGAGAGCGCCGTGGCGCCGGGAAGGATCACGGTGTCCTTCTCGGTCAGGCCGGAGACGATCTCGACCTCGGTCAGGCCGAGCAGCCCGATCGTCACGTCGCGGCGGCGCGCGCGAGCGCCTTCGAGGATGTAGACGTACCGCCGCTCGCCGTCGCGAAAGACACTCGCGCGCGGCGCCACGAGGGCTCCGCTCTTCTCACCAGTCACGATCTGCACGTCCACGGCGGCGTTGGCGGGGAGCTTCGACTTCGGGTCGGCAACCTCGCCGAGCACCTCGCCCACCTCGCGGCCGCCCACCTCGCGCAGGCCGGGATCGACGAACGTGACCTTGCCCTCCCAGCGCTCACCGGCCAGACCGTCGAACGTGACGATGAGGCGTTGCCCGGCGGCCGTCTGCGGCAGGTCCGGCTGGTCCACCCGCGCGCGGAGCCGGCGGTGCGCCGAATCGATCACGTTTGCGACGACCTGTCCCGCGACGACGGCCTCGCCGGAGCGCCGGGGAAGCCCGTAGACGAGGCCGTCGGCAGGAGCGCGCACGGTCAAAGCCGCCACGCGGCGCTCGAGTTCGGCCGCGGACTGGCGAGCCAACTCGATGCGGGACGCCGTTGCGTTTTTCGCGCCCTCGAGCGCCTCGAGGCGCGCCCGCGCCGCTCGGACGCGGTCCTGCGCTTCGGAGAGCGCGAGCTCATCCTGCTCGTACGCCATGCGCGTGATCGCGCCGCCTGCGAGCAGTCGCCCGTCCGCTTCGAACACCTTCGCCGCCTGCTTCTGCCTGCGCTCGAGCTCGCTCATGTCGGCCGCGGCGGTGGCGCGGTCGGACTCGAGCCGGAGGGCCTCCGAGCGCGCGTCGAGCGCCTTGCGCGAGAGCTCCATATTCTCGAGCCTCACGAGCGCGACGCCCGCCCGGACGTGGTCGCCGTTCTGGACGAGCAGTTCCGCGACCGTAGCCGCGTCTCCTGCGCGCAGCTCCCCGCCCGGCGGAGGCTCGAGCGTGCCGTCGCATTGCACGGGGACGAGCAGGTCGCCGCGGCGCACGGCCGCGGTCTGGACGGACGGGCCCTTCGGACGCGAAACCGCCGCGACCACGCCGGCGAGCAGGGCGAGCACGAGCAGAGCCAGACCCCCGCGCCAGGCCGGGTGAATCCCCTGGCTTTCCTGCCCCGTTGGCGAGCTCATCGGGCCATTCTATCGGGGCGGGAGCGTCCTGGGGATCGGCCGCAGGGGATGGCAGCACACGGCCTGGCGGGCCGGCGGCGACACGACCACCGAGGCCGCCTTCTGCCGCGCGACGGCTCCGGAAGGGCCCGTCACGGTCAGCCGCACGTCGAAGCTGCCGGCCCAGGGGTATTCGTGCCCTGGATTGCGCTCGTCGCTCACGGAGCCATCCCCGAACTCCCAGTGCCACGCCGACGCGCCCGGCACGTCGGAAGCGTCCTGGAAGCGCACCGTGAGGGGTTGAAGACCGAAGGCCACGTCGGACGAGAAGTCCGCGATGCCGACGTATCGGATCCGAAAGACGTTCGCTCCGGCGTCGATCGCCGTGACCGCCCCGAAGTCCTTGTAGAGGTCCGCGAAGTAGAGACCGTCGGGGCCTGCCGCGAGGGCTGTCGCCGTCGCGCGCCCGGCGCCCACGTACTCGACGAGGGGCACCGGGCCGCCGAGGAGCGCGCCCTGCGCGTCGAAAACGAACTCGCTCACCCGCTTGCCGAAGGCCTGGGGGCCCGGCGCGTAGGTCGGACCGGACTCCGTCACGTAGGCGTGGTCCTGCCGGTCGGCCGGAAAGCCGCTTCCCCCAAACGTCGTCGTCTGCACGAACGCAATGTTGACGGGCGCCGCGGAGATCGGCCAGTTATAGGCGGCAAAGTTTCTCATGCTCGCGTCCGAGCCGTCCCAGAGGTAGTTGCGGCCGGCCACGATCTTGGCCAGGCGATCCACGCCCGGCCCGTTTTCCACTTCCCAGTGCGCCCCGTCGGCCGCGCGCCACGCCCCGCCGAAGGGGTTGCGCAACCCCAGCACGAATATGAGATCGGTCGCGGAGAGGCCGTCGCTCGCGTCGTAGAACGGGTTGTCCGTCGGTGCCGAGCCGTCGAGGTTCGTTCGGAGGATCTTGCCCCGCACCGACGACAGATCCAGTGCGGGCGTCGTCAGCAGCCCGTCGCCGATGTGCACGTAGAGCTTCCCGTCTGGCCCGATCGAAACGTTCGAGATCTGGTGCGAGGCCCCGAGAGGCTCCGTGGGAAAGTCGAGGACCGTCGTGCGGCTCGAAGCCGTGCGGCCGCCGTCCGTGCTGTGGAGCCGGATGACCCTCGGAAAGTGCGAGTCGGTCACGCCCGCGACCGCTTCGACGGCTCCGACGAACACATCTGCCGAGACCGGATCGACGGCGATACCAGTCAGGCCCATTTCGCCCGAGCCCGGGAAGGCGCCGGTCGGATCGAAGTTGAGAAGGCCGGTCGCGTAGTCGGACACCCCTCCCCCGCGCGTGACGGCTTTGATCGTCCCGTAGAGCTCGGTGACGTAGAAGAAAGGATCGTCCACGCCGGAACCGGGATTCGGGAGGAAGGCGATGTTGACCGGCAGCTGGAAACCGGTTGCGGCGCGATCGACCACGAACCCCGGCTGTTTGACGCCCCAGGGAATCGGCGAGGCGCTCACGGCTGCGCTCCAGGACGCGGGCTCGGCCTCCACTGCGGAGGCGGCGTCGGCGGGAAAGGCCTCTCCCGCCTCGGAGATCCAAAAAGCCACGCTCTGGCCGCTCGCGAGCGCGATCGCGGGCAGGAAGATCTGGCGGTCGGTGCCGCTTCCGTCCGTGAAGGCAATCCCGGACACCGGCAAATCGACTGCCGCAGGCCCGGCATCGCACAACACGCGGACGCCGCCATGCGCGGAAAGCGCCGGAGGATTCGAGACAGGCTCGTCTGCGCCGCCCGGGCCGTTGAAGGCGAGCAACGTGCCGGTTGCGGGAAGCTCGAGCCGCAGCGCTGCCCCGGCAGGCAGGACGAGATCGTGCCTGGCCTCGTCCTGCCAGCGCGGGGCCGGCACCGGCGAGACGTCCGAAAGAACGAGCGGCTCGATGACCGTGGCGGACGCGGTTTGAAACGCGCGCGCCGCCCACTCGCTCCATGGCATCGCGGCCGCGTCGCTCTGGAAACGCACACGCAGCGTGTAGGGCGTGCTCGCATCGAGCTGGTGATGTTGAGCGAGTGTTCCCACAAACGCTCCATCGCCCAGGTGAGTGTGAACGGCGAGGGCTCCCGTCACGCAGGAGGCGCTCCACACCGCCGCGCCGGTCGAAGTGGCCTGGATCTCCCAGTCGCTGCAGACGTGGACCTCACCGGGTGCCCCGACGAAGGGCCCGGCGACCATGTGCACGTCGTAGGGGCTGACGATCTGGCCGTCGAGCGAAGGCTCGGTCACGGCGGGGGCCGCCGGCGCAAGGCCCTGCGCGCGGGCGATCCGGAGCGACGCGGCCAGGACGAGGAGGACTGCGAGCGAACGCTTCAAGGCTTCATGGCTTTGCGGCGCCGACGGCGGTCTGCGCGGACGCCGCCCCCTCGAAGCACCCGTCCGGGCTTTGCGCCGGTCGGTTTGTCCGCTGACCAGACCGCCTCGCCGTTGACGACGACGAGCTCGATTCCCTCGGAGAGTTTGCGAGGATCTTCGAAGGTCGACCGGTCGATCACGGTCGCGGGATTGAAGAGCACGAGGTCCGCCTTCATCCCCGGAGCGATCCGTCCGCGGTCTTTGAGGCTCATGCGCGCGGCCGGAAGCGACGTCATCTTGCGCACCGCCTCCTCGAGCGAGAAGAGGTGCCGATCCCGCACGAACCGGCCGAGCACGCGCGGAAACGTCCCGGCGCCGCGCGGATGGTCGTTGTCGATGCCTCCGTCGGAAGCCACCATGACCCAGGGCTGCCTGTAGAACGTGTCCACGTCCTCGGTCTTCATCGAGTGGCCGATGACGTCCGCACCGCCGTCCTTCACGATCCGCGAGAAGAGCTCGCTCGTCGAGATGCCCTCGGACCCCGCGATCTGCTCGAGGTTGCGGCCGGCGTAATCGGGGTGCGCCTTGCAGGCCGTGATCGTGACCCGCGCTGCCCCGCCGACGTCCGCGAGCGCCCTGGCGACACTCCTCGCATTGAAGTACTGCTTGTCCGGCACGAGGACCTCGATGTTGGAGTGCCACGCCTCGTAAGGATAGCAGTCGGCCGTGATGTCCTGACCCTTCGCGCGCGCCGCGTCGATCAAGGCGGTGGCCCTTTTCGACTGGCCCCAGACGCCCACGGTAGCGAGCTTGATGTGGGAAATGTCGAGCGGCAGGCGCGCCTGCTTCGAAATGGCGATCGCCTCTTCCATGGCCTCGAAGCTCTTGTCCGCCTCGTCGCGGCTGTGCGTCATGTAGAAACCGCCGTATTGCGCCGCAGCCCGGGACAGCACAACGAGCTCTTCGGTCGCCGAGTAGCTGCCGACCTCGTACTCGAGGCCGGAGGACAGGCCGAGCGCGCCCTCCTTCATCCCCCGGGTCACGAGCGCGGCCATCTTCCCGGTTTCTTCGGCCGTCGCCTTGCGCTTGTAGTCCTTGCCCATCACGAGGCTGCGTACCGTCTCGTGGCCGACCATCGTCATCACGTTGACGGCCGCCGGCACCTTCTCGCGCTCTTCGAGATACGCGGCGATCGGCCAGGGCGAGTCGCCGTCGGGCCCGAGGACGAGGGTCGTGATGCCCTGAGAGACCTGCGTCTCTGCAAGCGGATCGGTGACCAGGCCCTTCGTCGAGTGATTGTGGACGTCGATGAAGCCGGGCGCGAGGACGAGCTTTTCGCCCCGGATCACGCGCTCGCCGTCCCTGGGCGAGAGCTTGCCGACCTCCACGATCCGGTCGCCCGCAACGCGCACATCCGCGGCCACGAGCGGCGCCCCCGTCCCGTCGGCCACGCGGGCTCCCGCGATCAGGAAGGAGCTCTTTTCTTTTTCAGGAGAGGCGGCGAGAAGGAGGAAGACGGCGACAGCCGCTAGAAGCTTCGAGCTCACCTTCATGAACGTCATGTCCTGATTCTGTCATCCCGAGCAGCAAAGCGACGAGGGATCCCGAGCTCGACGAGTCCGGGATTCCTCGAGGAGCCTGCCCTGAGCGAAGTCGAAGCGCTCGGGATGACCGGAGTTACATCCCCTGCCGCTTCATGTCGGCGAGGACGCCGCGCACCTCGGCGAGGTCCTTGCCGTACTGCTTCGGCGGCGCCGTTGCGACGAAGCGTTCGAGCGCGGCGCGGGCCTTCTTCCAATCGCGTATCTGACCTGCGACTCGGCCAATGTTGTAGAGCGCATCGTACTGCTCGGGATTGAGCGCCACGCACTGCTCCCACGCCTCAACGGCCTTGCGTGGATCCCCGAGCTGCATCCAGGCCACACCAAGGGCGTTCCAGGCCCGCGTGTGCCGCTTTCCGAGCCGGAGCGCCGACTCGAGATTCTGGCGCGCTTCCTCGGCGCGATTGAGCTTCAACAGCGCGATGCCGGTGTTCTGGTAGGCCACCGCGTTGGAGGGATCGATCTCGAGAATCCGCGCGAAGACGGGGAGTGCCTCCACCGGCCTTCCCGCGTCCGTCAGCGCGATCCCCAGCGCGTTCAAGGTCTCCGGCTCGTCGCTCTCACGATAGGGCAGGAGCGCCGCGATGGCTTCCTTCGGGCGGCCCGTCTCCGAAAGCAGCATGGCCCGCTGGCGGTCGACGCTTTCGCCGCCCGCACCGCTCGCGGATGCCTTCTCGAAGGAGCGGAGCACGCCGCCGAGATCTCCCTTGCACCGAAGCACCATCGCCAGGTGCATGTAGCCGAGCCTCATCCTCGGGTTCTCGGCAACCACGCGTCGGGCAATGGGAATGGCCTCATCGCACTTGTTGCGTTCGTAGAGGTCCATGATCTCGTGCAGCGTCTGGTCGACCCGGATGAGCGTTTTCGGGTCATCGGCAGGGCCGTAGCTCGCCTTCAGCTCTCCCGACCCCGTGAGGTAGCCGAGGCTGCGAAGCTTGACCGCCTCTTCGGACCCAATCGTGCCGCGCTCGTGCGGAGCCGCCGGCAGCTCGAGAAGGCGCTTGCGGAGTTTTCGGAGCGAATCGGGCGCCGACGCGACGATGTTCTTCGCCTCGGTCGGATCCGTCGGTAGCTCGTAGAGCTCCGGGATCGGCAGATCGATGTACTTGTCGCCCCGGGCCATGATCCCCCGCAGCGGTGCCCAGCCGCGGTTGAAGGCTGCCGACAGGGCCTCGAAGTAGTTGCCCTCTTCGGCTTCCTTGCGTCCCGGCAGAAGCAGCGACTGACCCGTCAGTTCCTTTGCCGGCGCCTCTCCAACCGTGTCGAGGATGGTCGGAAGGATGTCGATGTGGCGGGCCGCCACGTCGTCGCGCCCGGGGACGACGAGGCCCGGGCACCAGGCAACGAGCGGCACGTGCAGCGTCGCCTCGTAGCAGAAGAGGCCGTGCGTCAGCTCGCCATGGTCGCCCCGCGCCTCGCCATGGTCGCCCGTCACCAAGAGCAGCGGCGGCGGCTGGACGGCCCTTACGGCCTCGAGCAGCGGCGCCAGCGCCGCGTCCGTGTAAGCGACCTCGCCGAGATAGAAGTCGTCCGGATAGCGGGCCTTATAGGAGTCCGGAGGTTCGTACGGCGCGTGCGGATCGTAGACGTGGACCCAAAGAAACCGGGGCCTGCCCTTCTGTCCCCGAAACCACTCGACCGCGGCTTTGACGACGTCTTCGGCCCTGGCCTGTTGGATGTCGAATTCGAACTGCTCGTCGAGGTGCCGGTAGAGCTCGTCGTAGACGTCGAAATCGCGCCCCAGGCCATAACGTGAGTCGAGCACGTAGGCCCCGACGAAGGCGCCCGTCGCGTATCCCTTCGCCTTTAATCGCGTCGCCACCGTCGGCACTTTGGGCGAGAGGCGGAATCCGGCATTCTCCCGCACGCCGTGCTGGTAGGGAAGCATCCCGGTCAGGATGTTCGTGTGGGACGGGAGCGTAATCACGTTGTGCGAGTGTGCGGCCGTGAAGACTCGCCCCTCGGAGGCAAAGCGGTCGAGGTTTGGCGTCGTACCGCGGGGGTTGCCGTCGAAACCGACCGCGTCGGCGCGCAGAGTGTCGATCGTGATGAGGACGACGTCGCGGGCGACGCGGGCGGCCGCGAGCGCGGCGGCCGGCGCGCCGGGAGCCTCCTTTCGGCAGGAGGCCGCCGCGAGCGCGAGGACTGCAAAGGCCCCGACCCTTTTCCGTAAGCGCGTCACGCCCGCCTGAAAACGACAGGACCCGCCCGGAATTCCCCGGACGGGCCTTGGAAAGCGAGACGAATGGGCTTAGAAATTCACCTGGAGACCCAGCCGGACGATGCGTGGGCTCTGGACCTCGATGATCTGGTTGAAGTACTGATTCTGGACGAACTGATTCGGGTGGCCCGAGCTCCGGTTGAACGTCCCGGTTCTCTGGAAACGCTGCAGGACGGTGCCGTCGTTGGTCACGTTGAAGATCTCCACTGCGGGGATGACGGTGACCGGGCCGATCGGGAACGTCTTCTGGAGCCGGAAGTCGAGCTCGTAGACGTTGGGGTAGCGATAGGTGTCGACCTTGCCGATCAGAATGTTGGCGACCGTGCCCGCCACGTCGTGCGTGTACGCCCGGACGTAATAGGGATTGGGATAGCCCTCTCGCCCGAAGAAGTTCACTCCGAAGGCGAGCCCCCAGGGGCCCTGATACAGGCCGTTGAGGTTGAACTGCCAGCTCCCGTTGAGGAAGACCGAGTCCTTGGAGGACGAGCCAACCGCGATGCCGCCGTTGTCGTTTTGGCCGGTGCCCTCATAGAACGACCCCCAGAGATTGTTGGGGTCCTGGATCGACGCGGCCGTCAGATACTGCTTGAAGCTGTTCCAGCCGAAGTTGCCGCGCAGCATCCAGTTCTTCGATAGTCGCTTGACGGCGGACACATCGACTCCGTAGTACCTCTGTGTGGCGCCGGGACGGTTGGTCATCGTGACGCCCGTCGGCGCTTCGGGAAGGTTGAGGCCGTAGAAGGGCTCGTCCATGTTGATCGTGAAGCCGTTGGCGGCCGTGGCCGTACAGGGGGCCCCGTCGCAGAGGGTTCGCCCGACCAGGTCGTAGGTCGAAAGGCTCGATCCGATAGGAATGGCCGCCTGGAGGTTATTCGTATTGCGGTAGGAAAACGTCCCGGAGACGGCAAAGTCTTCGGTGAGCTGATGGTCGACGCCGAACGTGAACTCGTTGGTCGCCGGCGTCTTGAAGCCCGGCGCGATCTGATTGGGGATGTTCGGCAGCGTGGCCGGATCGTTGTTGTAGAAGCTGATGACGTTGCCGTAGATCTCGTCGTGCTGAACGGTGTGGTCGTGATTCGCGTCGTTCCAGTAATAGTAGTAGCCGTTCGAGATCGGCACGCCGCTCGCGAAATAGCCGATGAAGCCGATCTGGTCCGCAAAGCGCGCGTACGAGGCCCTCAGGAGGGTGTTTTTCTTCTCGCCGAGCGCGTAGGTCGCCGAGACCCGAGGCTGCCAGTTCGTGTACTGGAATTGCCAGTCCGGCGCGCCGTGGTAGTACACCGTCGGCAACAGCTCCGGAAAGACCGTGTTCCCGAATGCCGTGCCGGGCAGGTTCTTTGCCTGCTGCAGGTCCCAGCGCAGGCCAGCCTGGACCGTGAGATTGCCCGCGGTCAGCGTGTCTCCGAGCGTCGCGCTCCAGATCTGGTTCATGAAGGGCGGGCGCACGCCCCGGGTGATGAGCGCCGTATTCGATGACGAGTAGGTGTACTCGCTGCCAATGTTTTGATCGCCGGGCCAACCCGTGGCCGAATCGGCGATCTGCTGGCGGTAGTTGAAGCTGACTTTCAGCTCGTGGTTGACCTTGCCCGTGTTGAAGAACTTCGAGACCTGCGCGTTCGCCTGCTTCTGAGGGTCCTTGGCGAAGTAGTACCTATAGTTGTTGTGCCACGAGTCGTTGTAGTACTGGGCGTCCTTGGACCCGTCGCCCGAGCACACAATCGAATAATTGGCCGGCGGACAGTCGAGGGCACCGATCGGCGTAGATGTGTAGTCCGGTATCTGGTAGCTCGCGAAGATCGATCCGAAGAGGTCAGAGGAAAAGACATTCGAGTCCTCCGCCTTGTAGAAGTTGGTCGGGATCAAGAGGTTCGTCCGAGTCTCGGGAGGCCGACTCGGCGCGGCGTTGCGGCCGTTCTGGATCCGGTTGCTGCGCTGGTAGTAGAGGGCCGCCGAGTTCGCGTTCGAAATCTGCGCGTTCAGCTTCGCGCTCCACGGCTCGAGCGTCGTCGTCTCCGGGTAGTTGAAGCCGCCGAGGGTCGAACTGAAGGTCGCCGCGTTGGTCGAGATATCCTGCCGCGAGCCCGCCGCCCAGAGCCAGAGCCGATCCGTCACGATCGGCCCGCCGAGGTCGCCGCCGTATTCGCGGATGAACCGCGTGTTGTTGGTCTGCAGTCCCTGATCGACCGCCTCCTGGGGCGTGTTGTTCGATTGCCAGTTGGCGGAGGCGTAGAGGTACCGGGCGGAGCCCTTGATCTGATTGGTGCCGCGCTTGGTCACGACATTGATCGTCACGCCCGAGGTCTGCTGATCGAGGAGGGACCCGCCGGTCGCGACCTCCACGTTCTCGAAGGTCGAGAAGTCGAAGAAGGTGTTCGTGCCGCCGTTCTGGCGCGAGAACGGATTGCCGTACGTGTTATCGGTGACGGTGGCTCCGTCGACCTGGTAGACCACGTTGCCCGAGCCTTTGGAGATGAAACCCGGACCGCCGGCAACCGCGCTCTGGTTGCCCGCGACATTGACCGTGTCGATTTGCACGCCCGGGACCTGCTGAATGAGAGACCAGATGTCTCGCGCGGTCGGGATGTCCACGAGCTCGTCTTTGCTGAAGGTCTGGCCCGTCTCGACTTTGCGCGTGTCGATGAGCGGCGTCGCGCTCGTGACCGTCACCGCCTCCTGCACGCTCGAGAGCTTGAGCTGCATGTCGACCTGCGTGTTCTGGCCGACGATGACGATCACGTTTTCACGCGTCACCCTCGTGAAGCCCGGCATCGTGACCGTGACCGCGTACTTTCCGGGTGCGACCTTCAAGAATCGGAACAGTCCCTGCGCGTCCACGCTCGTCGTGTGCGGCGCGGCCGTGCCGATGAGCGTTGCCGTGCCGCCCGGGATCGCCCCGCCCTGTTCGTCGATCACGTTTCCGTAGACGTTGCCCGTGTTGGACTGGGCAACCGCGGACGCCGCGAAAAGCAGCGCGGCCACGGCAAGCACTGCAAGAAGGACTCCGCGAAACGCCCTCGGCATTGCGACCTCCTGCGATGAGTGTTGAGTGGGCTCGAAATTGTTGGCGTTATGCTATCGCGGTTTCAAGCAGTCAAGTCCACACTCCTCGCGTCGGCCCCGGTGAATGCGCGCTCCTGGCACGATTCGGAACCGCGGACGGCGCGTACGAAATTCTGGAGCGGGTGACTGCCGGTCACAGGGAGATCCGGCCCGCATGAATACGACTCCGGCGACTTCTCGGCTTCGTCTTGGCGCACTCGCGGTGGCCATCCTGGCGGTAGCGGGCTGCGCGGCGAGCGCCGCGTCCGCACCCGAGCCGCCGCGGCCGGGCGGTTCTCTTCTCATTGTCGGCGGCGGGCCGATCCCGGATCGGATCCTCGAACGCTTCGTCGCTCTGGCGGGCGGCCGCGGGCGCGCTCGCATCGTCCTCTACCCGATGGCCTCGCAGGACGCGGACGCCGGCATCGAGCTCGCCGAGGACTTCCGCAAGCTCGGGGCCGAGGCCGAGCGGATTGTCCTCACCCGGGAGCAGGCGGACACCGAGGCCGCGGCGCGCCGCCTCGACGGCGTGACCGGGATCTGGTTCGGCGGAGGGGACCAGGCGAAGTTGACCGCCGCGATCGGGCGCACCCGCGTCGAAGCCGCCATCCACGAGCGCTACCTGCAGGGCGCCGTCGTCGGGGGAACCTCCGCCGGCGCGGCGGTCATGTCCACGCCGATGCTGACCGGCGACGAACGCCGGCCAGGGGGCGACCATCCCCCCGCCAAGGACTCGAGCGACGCCTTCATGACGATCGCGCGCGACAACGTCGTGACCACGGAAGGATTCGCGATGCTCCCGGGCGCTATCGTCGACCAACACTTCGTGCGGCGCCGGCGCAACAACCGGCTGCTTTCGGTCGTCCTCGAGCACCCGGAGCTCGTCGGCATCGGCCTCGACGAGTCGACCGCCCTCGAGGTCGGACCGGACGGCCCGTGGCGCGTCCTGGGCCAGAGCGTGGCCATCGTCTACGACGCGCGACAGGCCCGCATCACGCCGCCCTCCGCCGCGCCGCTCGGCGCGACCGGCGTGACGCTCCAGGTCCTTCCCGCGGGCAGCACCTTCGACCCGAAGATGGGCGCGGCGACCCTGCCTTAGGGGCGGGGCTTGCCCCGACCGGGCGGCCCAAGGGCCCGCCCCTACGACCCCGTCAATCCGCGATCGAGAGGATGCGCGGCGCGGCCGCAACGCCGCGGCGCCGTTCCAAGCGCCGCCGGTCGCCCATGCGCCGGTCGTGGATGAAGAACTCGGCCGGATCCGTGGGCCCCTGGGGGAGCGGATGGATGCGGATCGTCACCTCATTCGTCGATTCCGGCCGTGGGACGAGGATCTCGCGGATGAATCCGGCCTCGAGCGCCGCCGTCGGGATGCCGAGCACGTCGTTGACCGCGGCCACGATGCGCCGCGAGTCCGATTCGAAGATGGTCTTCGCGAGCACCCACCCGCTCGCATTCACGATGGAGCGCCCGTCGTGCTTCCAGGGCTCCGGCTGGTGCTGTTCCCTGCCCCGTCCCGCCATGGCTCCCCCTCCTCGAACCACGACCCTTCTTTTTTTCGGAGCAGAGGGTCAGGTTCGACGAATGTTAGCAAGAAACGACGGCCGGGCGTTAACTCTTCGCGGTCTTCGGGACTTCCGAGTCCGTGTGAGACGATCCTACCCAAGATAAGGAGACCCGCGATGAAGAGAAATGGTCGGTTTGGTGTCGTCCTAGCGATCGCACTGATGTCGTCGGCCACCGTTTTTGCGGGGACGGCGACCGATGCCGAATTCAAGACGCTGATTGACGGCTACTACAAGGCCTGGACCATCCCCGAGGGCAAGGGCGCGGAGGTTCCCGACAATGCCGCCCGGTACTACGCCAAAGATGCCGGACTCGTCTTCTATGACCTCGCTCCGATGAAGTATGACGGCTGGGCGCAGTACAAGGAAGGCGTCATGAAGGCCTTTATCGACGGGATGTCGAGCAACAGCTTCGTGCCGAACGACGACCTGAGGGTCACGCGCCGCGGAACAGTTGCCTGGACCACCGTCACTTTTCACATTTCCGCGAAGCTGAAGAAAGGTGGCTCCATGGCGGTGGACGGCCGTCACACCGCGATCTGGGAGAAACGCGGAGGCAAGTGGCTGATCGTCCACGAACACGTCTCCGCCCCACTGCCGGAGTAGCGGCCTGGCGGAAGGTCCTGATGCGACCGGCGAGACGAAAGCCGCTGGAGTCGCGGACTACGGCAGACTGAAGTTCTTCACGAGGAACACGGCCATCTGTCCGCGCGTGTTCGGGTTCGTCGGGCAATACAGCAGGGGCATCGCCTGGCAGCCGCCCGTGACGGCGTCGGCGTAGAGCTTCTCGATCCAGTCGGAGAAGCCCGCGCCCGGCGTGCAGGGGACGTCGTCGAACACGCCCGTGCAGGTGGGCGGCACGAAGGCGGAGCCGTTTTTCATCTTGAGCAGGAAGACGGCCATCTGCTGGCGATTGACCGTGTTGCCCGGGCAGTAGAGCGGCGGGCTCACCTGGCAGCCGCCCGTGACCTGCAGGCCCGCGAGCTCCTCGATCCACGGGTCGAACGCCCCGCCCGTGCAGGGCACGTCGTCGAAGACCGTTCCCGTGCAGGCGGGCGGCGTATGGCTCGCGCCGAACTTCGCCTTGAGCAGAAAGACGGCCATCTGCGCTCGCGTCACCGAGTCGTTGCGGCAGTAATTGCCAGAACCGCAGCCGGCCGTCACGCCGTTGCGGACGAGCTTCTCGACGTAGTCGTGAAACGGGTCGCCGGCGGCTACGTCCGTGAAATCGGCGAACCAGCCCTTCACGAGCGAGCCGCTCTGGGCGTCGGGATTGGTCACGGCGACGTCGTTGAGGCTGCCGGGCGACAGCGGCGCGGGCGTCGTCGCCTGGATCGTCGCCGCGTCTTGAACCACGACTCCAGTCGCCGCCACGCCTCCGATCGCCGCGGTGGCGCCGGAAACGAAGTTGGTTCCGGTCACCACGACTGCGGTGCCGGAATCCGCCGGGCCCGAAGTCGGACCGATCGCTGTCACCGTCGGCGCCGGTCCCGGAGCCACGACGACGATATCGCCCTGCATCGTGGCGCCATGAACCGCGCAGTGGTAGTGATACGTCCCGATACTTGCGAAGGTTGCCGTGTGACTGAACGAGAACGGAGTCGAGTGCACACCCGAGTCCCACAGCCCGTCGGACGTACAAGTCGTCGGGCCGCAGGGTCCCGAAGTCGTCGAGTGGAGGCCGGAGGACCATGTCCACTGAACCGTGTCGCCGACGGTGATGGTCGAAGTGCTCGTCCCGCTCACTGCGTCGACGAAAGTATGTGTCAGGCCCGGGCCGACGCTGACGGCCCGCGTGGCCGCCACGGCCGAAGCGTCGAGCGCGAACAAGGCCGCGAGCGAGAGGAACAGGGACAGACGCTGGCGCGCATGAGCCATTTCCGACCCTCCTTCAAACGAGAGACGATCTGGAGATCCTACGCGAGTCCCGCCGCACAGAGCGTTCCTAATCGTCTTCTCATTCGCACTCAGGGACAGGTCGCGAAGGCCTTCGTATCCTGGATCGGTTCGAACGCCGTTGCCTGCGGGTTGACGTAGGTCTGGAGCGTGCCGTTGTCCGTGTCCAGGACCCTCAGCGTCACCTCGACGTTCGTCAGCCCGGCCGCGAAGACCCAGTAGTTGCTGTCGATCGCGCAGCCGTTCAAGACCTTGACGACGGATTCGATGTTGGAAGGGTCGAAGAACCAGAAATAGCCCGAGTCCGACGTCAGCCCCACGCCGGTGCCCTGGCCAGTTGTCCCGTCGGACTTCTTCCAGTCGATCGCGACCTGGAAGCGTCCGCCATTCAGGCACAGCGTCGTCGTCCCCGGAACGCACGTCGTCGCGGCCGGGGCGATCGTGACCTGCCTCGTGATCGAGTTCGTACCGTTGCCATTGCCCGCGGAAAGCTTGACCGCGAAGGTGCGGGGCTGCGAGAACGTGTGGCTCGCACTCTGCGTGGTTGCGCCGATCGTTCCCTGGGCGGGATCGCCGAAGTCCCAGTTCCACCCGGTGGGCGAGCCCGTGGAAGAGTCGGTGAACGTGACCGGCGAGCCCGTCGTCGGCGACGCCGGCGAGTACGTGAAGTTGGCAACCGGCGCGGCCCCGACCGCCGCGGTGCCGTAAAAGTACTGGATTGCCTGGATGTCGTCGGGCTGCGGAGTGTCGGGCTTCTGGTCGGCGATCACGGAGTGCATCACAGCGCTATTCCACTCGGCCTCGGACGTCGAGCTGTGGATGCTGACGCTCTGATCCGGGTGGGCGAGCCCGATCACGTGCCCGACCTCGTGCAGGACCGCCGAGCGAAAAGTCTTCGCCGAGTAGCCGAAGTTGCATGTGATCTTGCGCATCGAAACGGTCCCGTTGTTGGGAGCGTAGTAGCTGCCGTCCCCCCGGTAGTTACGCGGACCGCTGCCGGCGCCCGGCCCTCCGAGCCCGATGACGCCGCCTTCGCAACCGAGCGGCGTATTCCACGCGGTGCCGCCATCCTGGCTCTGCGCGGCGTCGAGGGTGACGTTGATGTTGCCCGTGGCGGTCGGTCCGCCGGTGCGAACGTCAGCGGCGCTGACGCCGTGCCATGCCGTCGCTGCGTTCTGCACGTCGCACACGCTGTCGGTGCCGCACTTGGGCTCGTCGTTCGTCAGGTTCGACTGCGTTCCCGAGACCTTGAGAACGGTGCTCGGCGAAGCGCCGGTGTCCCAGAACCAGCGAAAGAGGCAGGGCGTGCCGCTGCAATCGCCCGGCTCGCGGCCCCCGATGTTGGCCCACTTGTGGCGCACCGTGCCGGCGCCCTCGCCGCGCGCATCCGAAGGCCGGGCGTATGCGATCTCCGGGGCCGCCTCGCCCCTGCCGACGGCCCGCAGAAAAACGAGGAACGACTCGGCGTCGCGCGCGAGGG
>JANMPW010000443.1:0-1613 GCA_031370065.1 Acidobacteriota bacterium | reverse complement strand
ATGAATCAATCGAGACCACGCAGACATACCTTCATGCCCACCTCGCCCACAAGGAGGCAGCTCTGGAAAAGCTTGAGCCTTACAAGCAACACAAGCGACTCCGCTTCCGCCCCGACGATCACGTCCTCGCCTTTCTTGACGCGCTTTAACTGGCAAAACTATGCCGAAAGAATCTGGAGCGAACCTCGCTCGCGCCTTGCAAATCCGATGGATAAGGCATCCTTCCAGAACCGCTCGGCATAGTTCGGCGATCGGCGTAATCGGCCAAGCTCAACGCACACGAGCCCTGGGCCATCGCCCACATAACTCTCCGAGGAGAAGACAGCCGAACGGTCGTCATCGAAGCGGAGATCCAGCAGGCCCGCGGCAAGGCGATTTTGGCGCTACGCAGCGAGTAGTAGACGCACGAAGCCAGAGCACGAGAAGACGCGCGAGAGCAAGGCCACCAGGCGGGACCGCTATCTCCCTGGAGTTCCCCCGCTTTGGTGGACATTCGCTGACTGAGTTCGCTCGGTCGGGAAGGATGTCTGCTGATGCCAAAGATCCCGCCTTACTCGTTGGAGTTCCGCTCGGAGGCCGTGAGGTTGCTCCGCAGCAGTGGTCGTCCGGTCCCGCAGCTCGCTCGTGAGCTCGGAGTCTCACCGCAGTCGTTACGGAATTGGTCGGTGCAGCTCGACGTCGACGAAGGCAAGGCCGAAGGGCTTAGCTCGGCCGAGCGTGACGAGCTGCGCCGGTTGCGTCGCGAAAACCGGGTCCTCGCCGAGGAGCGGGAGATCCTAAAAAAAGCGGCGGCCTTCTTCGCCAAGGAAGGCGGGACCCGGTGAGCGTCTATCGGTTCATCGCTGTGGAGAAGGCCGCGCACTCGATCGCGATCATGTGCCGGGTGCTCGAGGTCAGCCGCTCCGGCTACCACGCCTGGACGGGCCGGCCGCCCGCCCCGCGTGCTGTCGAGGACGCCCGGCTGACCAACCGGATCCGGGAGCTGCACAGCAAGCGCCGCGGCGTCTATGGCTCGCCGCGGATCTGGTCGGATCTCGTGCTCGACGACGGCGAACGCATCGGCCGCAAACGCGTCGAGCGGCTGATGCGCCAAGCCGGCCTGTCCGGCCTGATCACGAAGAAGTGGCGCACGACGACGATCCGGGTGCCCGGCGTCAGGGTCGCCGACGATCTCCTCGACCGCAACTTCGCAGCCGGCGCACCGAACCGCTGCTGGGTCGCCGACATCACCTACCTGCGCACCTGGGAGGGCTGGCTCTACCTCGTCGCCGTCCAAGACCTCTACAGCCGCCGGATCGTCGGCTGGGCGATGGCCGACCACCTCCGGGCCGAGCTCGTCACCGACGCCCTACTGATGGCGCTCGCCCACCGCCGGCCCGAGCGCGGACTGATCTGCCACTCCGACCAAGGCAGCCAATTCGTCAGTCTCGCCTTCGGCCAAAAGGCCCGCGCCGCCGGCATCGCGCAGTCGATGGGCAGCAAGGGCGACTGCTTCGATAACGCCGTCGCCGAGAGCTTCTTCGCCACCTTGAAGAAAGAGCTGATCAACCGCCGCTCCTGGCCGACCAAGGCCGAGCTGCGCACCGAGGTCTTCGACTACATCGAGGTCTTCT
>JANMPW010000429.1:0-4894 GCA_031370065.1 Acidobacteriota bacterium | reverse complement strand
ATCACGGCCGAGCCGAAGGAGGAGCCGTGGGGCACGTTCGCGACCTTCAAGGACTCGGAGGGCAACTCCTTCGTCCTGTCTTCGCGCTAGCTATTTGGCCGCGGGTCCGGCAGGCAGGTTCTCCATCAGGTAACGCGCCAGCAGCGCGTGCAGGTGGAGCGAGGTCCCTTCGCCCTCCGAGATCGAGTGCGTGCGGTTGGGGTAGTCCATGAAGGTGAACGCCTTGTTGAGCGCGATCAGGCGGTTGACGAGTCGCTCGGAGCCCTGGAAGTGGACGTTGTCGTCGCCCGAGCCGTGCACCAGCAGCAGCTTGCCCTTGAGGCCTTCGGCGAACGTGATCGGCGAGCCGTTCTTGTAGCCGTCGGCGTTGTCCTTGGGCAGGCCCATGTAGCGCTCCTGGTAGATCGTGTCGTAGAGCGTCTGGTCGGGCACCGGGGCGACGGACATGCCGACCTTGTAGAGGTCGGGCGAGCGAAAGAGCAGGTTCAAGGTCATCGACCCGCCGCCGCTCCAGCCCCAGGACGCGACGCGTTCGGGGTCGAGGTACGGGCGGTCGCCGAGGAGCTTGCGCACGGCGGCTGCCTGCTCCTTCGAGGCGAGGACGCCGACTGCGCCGTAGACGATCTTGCGCCACTCCCGGCCCTTCGGCGCCGGCGTGCCGCGGTTGTCCACGCACCCCACGATGTATCCCGCCTCCGCCAGCGCGCGGTGGAAGAGCCCGCGGTCGCCCCTCCAGGAGTCGACGACCTCGACGCCGGCGGGCTCGCCGTAGACGTACATGAGCAGCGGATACTTTTTCGCCGGATCGAAGTTCTTCGGCTTGATCATCCAGCCGTCGAGCTTCACGCCCTCGCCGATGTCGACCTGGAAGAACTCGGTCGGGGGCACCATGATCGGCGCGACCGCGGCTACGAGCGCCGCGTTGGACTCGAGCATGCGCACGCTCTGGTGCGAGGGAAGCCGGACGAGGTCGACGACGGGCGGCCGGTCGGCGGTCGAGTACCGGTGGATGGCGAAGCGGGCGTCGGACGCGATGTCGTAGGAATGCGTCCCGGGCTGGTTCGCGGGGGTCACGCGCTCGGGAGCGCCCTTGCCGTCGAGGCGCACGCGGTAGAGATAGCGCCGGACCGCGTCGTCCGGCGAGGCGATGAAGTACAGGATGCCGGCCTTCTCGTCCACGCCCGCGACGGTGAGGATGTCAAAGGCTCCGGGCGTGAGCAGCCGCGGGGCGCCGGGGCCGCGGGGGATCGCCCAGGCGTGGCGCCAGCCGTCGCGCTCGCTGACCCAGAGCAGCTCCTTGCCCCCCGGCAGCCACTGCCAGGCCTCGACGTCGTCCACCCACGCCTTGTCCTCGTCGCGAAAGATCTTCCGCGCGAGGCCCGTCTTCGGATCGGCGACCCAGACGTCGTTCGTGTTCTGGAGCCGGTTCATCTGCTGGAGCAGGACCTCGGTCGGACCCTCGGCCCACTCCATGCGGGGGACGTAGGTGTCGCGCGGATGGCCGGGCAGCGAGATACCCTTCGCGGGTCCACCGGAGGCGGGGACGACCTCGATCCGCACGGCCGAGTTGGTCGTGCCGGTCGTAGGGTACTGGATTTCCGTCGCGACGGGATACGTCGTGTCGGTGTCGTTGATGAGCGAAAACTTTCCGACGTTACTCGTGTCGAAGCGCCAGTAGGCGATGCTCCTGCCGTCCGGGCTCCAGCGGAAGCCGTCGCGGAGGTCGAACTCTTCTTCATAGACCCAGTCGGACGTCCCGTTGACGATCGTGGCCGAGCCGTCCGACGTCAGCCGGGTGACCTTGCCCGTGGCGACATCCTCGACCCAGACATCGTTCGCGCGCACGTAGGCAACGCGGCCGCCCTCCGGCGCGAACTTGGCGAACATCAGCGAGGACTCGGCGCCGCCCGCGCCGAGCTTCTGCAGCTTGCCGGTCGCGAGGTCGAGGACCCAGTAGTCGCCGCGCGTGTTGCGGCGCCAGACTTTTTTCGTGTTCGTAAAGAGAAGCAGGCGCTTTCCGTCTTTCGACCACGCATAGTCGTCGATCGTGAGCGGCTTTTGCCCCGGGGCTGGCACGAGCGCGGAGGCGGGAACGAGCACGCGGCGGGTGCCGTTGGCGGTGTCGTAGCGGACGATGTCCTTCGCCTCGGGGTTCGCCGCCGAGGGCTCGAGCGTGGTGTACGCGCGCCCCCCGTCCATCCAGCTCGAGGGACCGAACTTCTTCGGCTCGAAGTCCTTCTTCGCGAAAACGCGCTCGAGCTGTGTCGAGAGCGCATCGGGCGGCTTTGCATCCGCCGCGCGGACGAGCGCTGCGCCGAGCAGAAGGATGCTGGCGGCGGCGAGAACTTTCCTCATCTGTCGCCTCCGGGCGGAGCAAGCCCCGCCCCTACGACCGCAATTCCCCGAGCCGCCGGAAGTAGTCGGCAAACGCTGCCATCCCGCCCTCGGCCTGCGGCCAGTCGAAGTTCTCGTTGGGCGCGTGGTAGCCGTGCTCGGGCAGCGAGAGCCCGAGGAAGAACACGGGGCTCTTCAACACCCGCTCCATCGAGAGGACGGCACCGATCGAGCCGCCCTCGCGCACGAAGACCGGCTCCTTGCCGAAAGCGAACTTCATCGCGCCGCGGATCGCGTCCGCGTACGGGCCCGTCGTCGTGCCCTGGTAGGCCGGAAGCTCGTGCTCGGCCGAGACTTTCACGTCGGGGTTCCTCTTCTTCACGAAGCCCTTGACGAGCTTCACGATTCTTTTCGGGTTCATGTCGGGCACCAGCCGGCAGGACACGATCGCCGTGGCTTTGGGCGGGATGATCGTCTTGACGCCCGGCCCCTGGTAGCCGCCGGCGATGCCGTGAACCTCGAAGGTCGGCATCATCCAGATGCGCTTCATCACCTCGAGCGCGTCGTTGACGCGGAGCGAACGGAAGAGGTGGTCTTTCTTGAAGTCTTTGACCGTGAAGCCGCACTTCTTCAGGTCCTCGAGCTCCTTCTTCGTCGGCGCCACGACGTCGGAATAGAAGCCGGGGATCTTGACGCGACCGGTCTTTCCGTCCACGCACTCGGCGATGAGCGCGCAGAGCTCCGTGACCGGGTTGCGCGCCGCGCCGCCCGCCGTGCCCGAGTGCTGGTCGGTCTCGCCCGTCTGCAGCTCGAAGCGGAAGCCCTGGAGCCCCCGCAGGCCCGCAGGGCAGGCCGGCCGCGAGCGCGAGACCCAGACGGTGTCCGAGACGACGACCGAGTCGGTGGCGAAGTCGCCGGCGTGCGCCCGGATCGTCGTTTCGAAGTTCGGGCTGCCGATCTCCTCTTCGAGCTCCCAGAGGAAGTGGATGTTGACCGGGACCTTCCGCTCGAAGGCGTAGCGCGCGCCAAAGAGCGCCGTGATCGCCGGGCCCTTGTCATCGGTCGTGCCGCGGCCGAGGTAGCGGTCGCCCTCGCGCACGAAGTCGAACGGCGCCGTCTTCCAGTCCGGCCCATCGGCCGGCTGCACATCGAGGTGGTTGTAGATCGTCACGGTCGGATACTTCGGGTCGCGGTCAAAGCGGCCGTGCACGATGGGGTGCCCCTTCGTCTCGTAGAGCTTCGCCGTGGCGCCGAAAGACTTCAGCAGCGAAACGGCGTACTCGGCGGCGCGCCGCGTGTCGGGCTTGCGCTCGGGCTCGACCGAGACCGACGGGATCTCGACGATCTTCTCGAGAACGCTTTCGTACTCGGCGCGCTTGCCGCGGGCGTAAGACCGCAACTCCTCCCGCGAAAATCCGGTAGGCATCGTGATCTCCTCGCCTCTCGTTATTTCTTTTTCCTGGGCTGCGGCTTGCGCGCGGGGGCCGCGGGCTTCTTCGCCGCTTTCTTCTTTGGTGCGGGAGCGGGCTTCGCTTTGGCGGCAGGCTTCGCTTTGGCTGCGGGCTTCGTCTTGGCCGGGGCCGGCGCGGGTTTGCCTTTGTCGACGCTGAGGCCGGCGGCAGCCCGGGCGGCGGCGCGCGCCGCCTTCTTCGCTTGGGAGGCTGCTTCCTTCTTCTGGAGCGCCCGGGCCTGGGCCTCCTGCTCCATCCGGGCGAGGCGGGCCGAGAGCTCCGATTCGGTCACGACGATGGCGTTGGGCAGCCGCTTCTGCGCGCCCTCCAGCCGGTCGGCCTGGACTCGCAGGAGAAACAGAGCGGCCTCCTTCGTTTCCTTGGCCTTGGACAGATAGTCGGCGGTCTCGAGGGCATGGGACGGGGCGCTGGAAAAATCGATCGCGATCGCAAACGGTTTCTCGCGCTTGGCGAGCTCGAAAAACCCGGGCCAGCGGGGCTCGGCCACCACGATGTGGGCGCCGCTCTTCTGCAGCTTGGCCAGCCGGCTCTGCCGCTCGTGGGTCTCGAAGGCAAGGTAAAGGACGCTCATAGGAGGCGGACTATAACGCAGAGGCTTCTACCCATCGACCCGGTAGTGACACCCCCTCGAAACCGGGTTGTCGGCGGCCGCGCGGTGGATGGCCAGCGCCGTCTGGACGCCGTTGCGAAGGCCGAGAAGGGCGTCCGACATGGTGCCGCGGCGGTAGAAGTTCTCGATTTCGTCCTTGAGCTCGCCGAGGATGCGGCCTGCGCGGTCGAGCCGCCGTTCCGACCGGAGCAGCCCGACGTAGTTCCACATCGTGTGCCGGATGACCATCCAGTCCTGCGCGATCAAGGCCGGGTCTACCGGCTCGTGCTCGGGCTCCCAGGGGCGCACCTGGGGCAGGGGCCGGCCGCTCTTGCGCGCGGCCTCGCGGGCGGCGGCCTTGCCGGCCTTCCAGCCCCAGAGGAGCCCCTCGAGCAGCGACGTCGAGGCGAGGCGGTTGGCGCCGTGGACGCCCGTGCAGGACACCTCGCCGACCGCGCGCAGGTGGCCGAGGGTCGTGCGCCCGTTGCCGTCGACCGCC
>JANMPW010000422.1:0-2160 GCA_031370065.1 Acidobacteriota bacterium | reverse complement strand
GTCGCCTCCCAAACTCACACTTTGAGAGACCTGACCCCATTTTCGCCCGCGACGATGACCTCGGAGGCGATGCCGCAGAAGAGGCCGTGCTCGACGAGTCCCGCCCGCGCCGCCAACCGCGCCGCGAGATCCTCCGGATCGGCGATCGGCCCGAACGCGCAGTCGAGGATCCAGTTGCCCTGATCGGTCTCGAAGGGTTTCCCGTCGGCAGCGGTTCGGACGATGGGCTTGCCTCCCAGCGATTCGAGAAATCGTTGCTGCGATTGCCAGCCGAAGCGGGCAACCTCGACGGGCAGACTGTGCTTCGTCCCGAGCGCCGCTGAGAGCTTGGACTCGTCCACGACGATGACGACCCGGCGGCTGGCCTGGGCGACGATCTTCTCGAGGAAGAGCGCCCCGCCGCCGCCCTTGATCAGGTTCAGGGCCGGATCCACTTCGTCGGCGCCGTCGATCGTCAGATCGATCGCGCGCGGCATGTCCTCGGAGAGGAGCGGGATCGCGAGGCGCCGCGCCTCCTCGGCCGTCGCGCGAGAGGTCGGGAATCCGACGACATCGGAGAGCGCCCCGGAGGCGAGCAGCTCACCCAGCCGCCGCGTCGCAAAGATGGCCGTGCTGCCCGTCCCGAGACCGACGACCATGCCGGGAACGATCAACGCGGCAGCGCGCTCCCCCGCCTGCTTCTTGAAGGCCGCAAAGCGGTCGCCGCCCGGTTCCGTCATCGGCTCCCCCTCAGACTCAGGCGGGCGGCAGTCCCAGCTCGACGTCTTCCTTTGGAATCGCGATCGCGGTTTCCCGGAAGCCTTTGTCCACGCAGACGAAGCAGGCCTTGAAGGCCTTGTCCGTCACCATCTTCATCTCCCGGCCCGTCACGAAGACTTCCCGCCGGGGATAGGGCTCGTCGATGCGCTGGAGCCCGAGCAGGATGCCCTCACGAAGGCGCGAGCGCTGCGCGATGACGAACTGGTGCGGCGGTTCGTTCGTGCATTGGCAGACGGTCGCAACCTCAGTGCTCACTCGTCTCCTCTTCCTGCGACGCGAGGTTCGCCACGGCCAGCGCGGCATCCACCGTCGGGAAAACGCGGAATACCGAATCCAGGTGGGTGATCCGGAAGACCGAGGCCACGCGCTCGCGCGGGTTCACGAGGTAAAAGCGGCGGCCCTGCGCCTCGAACTTCTTGAGCCCTCCGACGAAGACGCCGATCGCGGTCGAGTCGAGGTGCTCGAGGTCCGAGAGATCGAGGACGACGGCGCCGGTCCTGTCGTTGCCGACCTTTTCAAAACGCTCCTGGAGCGCCCGGGTCGCGTCGCCGAGTGCCAGAGTGCCGCCGATCCGGAGGATCGTGTGGGCGCCGCGCTCTTCCTCGGACAGCTTCATGGCGTCGCTTCCGTTCGCTTCACGTCCGAAGCCCCGCCCTTGCGCACGAGAACGCTGCCGCGCGCCAGGACTTCCTCGCCGGAACGCACCACGCCGTCGAACCGGAAGATCGCGCCAAAGTGTGTAGCGAGGCGAACGGAAATCTCGAGCGTTTCGCCCGCCAGCGGGAGCCGCTCGGCCGAAAATCCTTCGATCCCCGCGAGAAATCCCGCGCGCGCGAGGTTCGCATCGCCCCCTTCGAGCAGGAGCGCCGCCTGGGCGATCGCCTCGGCGTAGAGCAGGGGGCTCTGCCACGTCTGCCCCATCGCGCCCCGCGCGTTGGCCGAGATCCGGGCTCGGACCGTGCCGCGGGAGAAATCCGCGTCGCGCTCTTCGACGACCGCGTCCACGAACCGGAACGGATACGCGTGCGGAAGCGCCACCGTCGGCATCAGGCCGTCTTCTTCTGATCGATGAAATCGCAGAGCGCGTCGACCGAGGCGAAGGCCTTGACCCCCACCTCTTCGTCCTCGACCTTGATGTGGAATTCCTGCTCGAGCCCGAGGACGAGCTCCAGCGCGTCGATCGAGTCGAGGCCGAGGCCCTCGCCGAAGAGCGGCGCACCGTCCTCGATCGTCTTCGGGTCGATGTCGAGCTTCAGGCGCCGCACGATGAGGCCCTTGACCTGCGACGCGAGTTCTTGCCGGGACATGGAAATCTCCTCAACCGGGATTATAGACGGAGCGATCCGCCCGGGGACTCGGATCAGGCCATCCCGCCGTCGGCGCGCCAGACCTGGCCCGTGA
>JANMPW010000396.1:0-3010 GCA_031370065.1 Acidobacteriota bacterium | reverse complement strand
CCCGCCGGGCAGAGCTGGTAGGGATCCAGCCGCCACGACGGATCCTGGCCCTTCACGCCCTTGTCGAGCGTCCCCGTGACAACCATGAGCGGCCGCTCGACCGAGGCCCACGACTTCTCCGTCAGGCCCTGCTGGCCCCTGCCCGGGGGCGAGAGGAGCAGAAAGGCCTTCGGGATCGGGTCGGCGAAGCTCTTCACCTTCGCTCCTTTCGGAACGTCCACCGTCGCCCCGGCCAGAAGCTGCGCCGAGAAGGCGCCATAGGAATGCCCGCCGACTCCCACCCGTGCGGCGTCGAGCTTGTCTTTCAGGCCGGGCACCCGGGTCTCGACGGCGGCAGTCGCGGCGACGACGAAGGCGAGATCGCGCGCGCGGTTCTCCCATCCCTTCGGGTCCAGCGCCGCGTCGTTGACCGTCTCGCGGACGGCCTCGAGCGTCGGGTCTTTGGCTTTGCCGGCCAGCGAGTCGGCGTGCGTCGGGGCGAGCACGACGAATCCATGGGTAGCCCAGAATCGCGCGAGCGACTTGTAAGTCTGGCCCGAGCCGCCGGCCCCGTGCGAAAAAACGATCACGGGAAACGGACCCGCGCCTTCGGGATAAGTGACGTGCACGGGCACATCCCGGCCCCGCGAGGAGTCCGTGAGGGTCACATCGGCCTCCAGGACGACGGACAGCCCGCTGCGGGCGAGCTCCGCGGCCGCGGGGACGACCGGTTGGGGTGGCGGCGCGGGCGCCTTCGGCTGCGACGCGCACGCGGCCATCCATGCGAGCGCGACGAGCACCGCCGCGCCCCGCCCGACTCCTCCCGACTCCTCCCGACTCCTGACTCTATTCATGGCCGATATACCAGCTGAGCATATCCGCGCACGGCCCGAATGCGAGGCACTTCACTCACGATCCAACCCGCGCCGACGCGACACGTGACGGCCCGGCCGAATTCCGGAGGGATCAGCCGATCCAGGCGCACTTCGGCGCCCGCCACTCGGACCGGCTCGGTGCGTGCCCAGCCGCCGCCGTTCCACACGCGCAACCAGTCGGCGTACAGCACGACCGGCACACCGTTGCCCGCGAGCTCCACGCGATAGGCCTCGAACCGCTCACCGACCTGGACGTCGGCCGGCAGGGCCGGGTTCTGGATACGGTTGCGATCGAGCCCGGGAGGCAGGATCGCGGATGCAGCGCCTCCGATCGCGAAGCGGTCGAAGCGCGTCGGATTGCCTCCCGTCTCACCGTAACGCAGACCGGCGGAGAGGTTCGCAAAGGGCAGAATTCCGATCACGCGCGCTCCCGCGGCCCACTGCGTCCAGGAGCTCCCGTCGGTCACGCCGAAGGAGCCATCCCCATCCAGATCGAACCCAAACCCGGCGCGGTCGCGCGCGCGCCGCCACGCAACGGCCCCGCCCGCCGACCCGAGCGCGCGGCCGAAGGTCCTCCCGCTCGCGAGCACCTCGACGTCCGTGGCTCCGCCGCCGGCGCGCGCTTCGACGCGCCCCCAGGAAAACGGCAGCGCCCACTCCGCGCCCAGGTATCCGCCGGAACGCTCCTCGTCGAAGTCCGGCCGCGGCGCCAACCCCTGGTTGCCCGGCTTCTCGATCGCGGAAAACATCTGGAGAATCAGCGCGACCGGCAGACCCCGCCAGGCCGCCGCGATCGATCCTCCGCGCGGGCCGACCGCGTTGCCGATGGAGCCCATCGCGAGCATGTGTAGGCGCCCGAGAACGTCCGCGCTGTCGACGCCGAGCTGCACGGTGTTGCCGGAAGGCCCGAACGAAAAATCGAGCAGCGGGCGGATCGCCTGCGTCGGCCAGACCGAGTAGGGGCGCGCGTCCGAGACCGGTGCCGCCGCGAACGACGACGCTTCGACGGGCGACGGAGGAAGCAGCGGGTACGCCCCCGTCGGGCGTTCGAGTGCGGAAAGAGCGGGGCCGCCAAGCGCGAGAAGACGCACGCCGACGCCGCGCGCCGCAAAATCGAGAAAGAAAAGCGCCTTGCCGTCGGGCGTCGGCGCCGGGGCAAACGCGCCGCCCGTCACGCGTGTCAGGAGCTCCTCGCCCCCGCCGCCGGCCGCGTCCACCGAGACGATGTCCCAGATTCCCGAGCCGTCGCTCGTCACGAAGAGCCGCGAGCCGTCGGCGCTCCAGGCGGGAGCGGAAGCGGGCGAGCCGGGCAGACTGAGCTTCTCGACCTTGCCTCCCTCCGCGGGCAGCGTCACGAGGCGCCACCGGCCGCCGGCGTGAAGCAATGCCGCGATCCGCTTCCCGTCCGGCGAGAGGCGCGGGTGGCTCCAGACCGCCCAGGCGTCGGCGACAGGCAACTGCGCCGGGACCTCGCGCGTTTGCCCGGTCGCAAGATCCACCCGCACGTGGGTCGAGACCCCGTAACGACTCCGGACCGCGATCGCCCACGTTCCATCCGGGGCCGGATCGGCGTCGCTTGCGTCGGCATGCCGCGTAAGCCGCGCGACGCGACCGCTCTCGAGCCCCCATCGGTAGAGGTCCCGGTGGAGCGTGCCGTCGGCGGCGGGGGCCCGGCGCGAGAAGAGCACGTCGCGGCCTCCGGGCATCCAGCGGGGATCGGACGCCGCATGCCCATTCGCGCGCGGCAGAGTCCAGCCGGGCTCGCGCGGCGCCGGCGCCTCGGCCCGGTCGGCCACCTCGTTTGGGTCTTGCGCGAGCTCTGCATCGGCCTGACCGCGCGCCTCCTCGACCTTCCGCTCGGCGGCCGTCGGCGCGGTCTCCCAGACGGCGAGCGCGCTTTCGCCGCGTGCGGGATCCCTGCGAACGAGCAGCTTCGATCCGTCCGGCGATACCTGCGCCGCCAGAGTGCCGCCGGAAAGGCGCTGCCAGAGATCCCCTTCGACGAGGCCCGCCTCCTTCAGCCGCTTCTCTTCTACGAGCGCGCCAACGGTCAGCTCGGCGCGAAAACGGTCGTACAGCGTCTTGGGCGATTCGCCGAAGACGCCCTTGAACGCCTCGTGGAAGCTGCCGCCGCGCGAGGAGGCCATCCGCTTCCA
>JANMPW010000370.1:0-7135 GCA_031370065.1 Acidobacteriota bacterium | reverse complement strand
GCGAGGTCCCGCACGGTCTCCGAGGCGAAGCGTCCGAGGTCGAGGTTCGCAAACGAGAGCGTCACGCGGCCGCTCTCGCCGCGGGTCAGAAAGAGGAGGTTCTGCGAAATCCTCGTCAGATGCCGCACCTCGAGGATCGCGTTGCCGATCGTCTCGCGGTATTCCTCGGCCGACCGGTCTTCTTCGAGCACCACCTCGAGCGAGCCGCGGAGCACCGTCAGGGGCGTGCGCAGCTCGTGGGACACGTCGGCGATGAACTGCTGCTGTTCCTTCTCGGATGCCGCGAGCGCATCGAGGCGCGCGTTGAGACTCTCCGCGATCGCGCGCGCGTCCGCCGGCAGGCCGCCCGCCGGAATCCGCAGGAGGGGCCGATTCTTCGTTTCGACGAGCCGTGCCTTCAGCTCCGCGAGCGCCGATTCTGCGGCGCCCGGGGCCTCGGACGCGGGAGCGCGAAAACGATCGAAGAGGCTCACGCGAGCCGCCTCAGGCTCCCGGACCGGCACCGGGCTCGCGAAGGCGGTAGCCGACGCCGCGCACCGTCTCGATCAGCTTTTCCCGATCTCCTCCGTCGATCTTCTTGCGCAGCGCGTTGATATACACGTCGATGATGTTGGTCGAAAGGTCGAACGAGTCCTCCCAGATGCGGGCCTGGATTTCGGAGCGCGGGACGACCTTGCCGCGCCGCCGCAACAGGAGCTCGAAGAGCGCGCCCTCGCGCACGGTCAGCCGCACGGTCTCCCCGCCGCGAACGATCTCGCGGGACTCGGGCTCGTAGGACAGATCGTCGAACACGAGCGGACCCGGCTCGACGACCTCGACCCGACGCAGCAGTGCGCGGATGCGCGCGAGCAGCTCCCGGAACGAGAAGGGCTTTACGAGGTAGTCGTCCGCCCCGGCGTCGAGCCCCTCGATCTTGTTCTCGATGGTGTCGCGGGCGGTGAGCATGATGATCTTCGCGCGCACGCCCCGCGCGCGCAGCTCGCGGCAGAGCTCGATGCCGTCGCGCGAGCCCGGAAGCAGCAGGTCGAGGATCACGAGGTCGGGCGCGGAGGCCATGATCCGCTCGAGCCCCGTGTCGGAATCCCCTGCCACGTCGACGGCATAGCCCTTCTCGGTCAGTCCCTTCTTCAGAAACTGGGAGATGCGCTGCTCGTCCTCGACGACGACGACTTTCACCGGGGACCCTCCTCCGGGCCGGGGCTCTCATCCGGGGACCGGGGGGTCTTCATGAACGAAAGGACGAAAACGGAGCCGGCCCCGGCGGCGAAGCCCGCGGCGAAAGAGGACGTCGGCGGGGGCGCGGCGACGGCGACGACCGCTCCGACGGCCAGCAGGCCGAAGAGCAGGGGCCGGGACACGACGATCGGCGGCACGCTGGGAATCATAGAGGCTCGGCGCGGGTATTATGACGCCTTAAGAATGGGGAGGAACCAATGAGGAAAGCGGGCATCCTTGGGTCGGCAGGCCTCGCCGGGGCCGCGCTGGTATGGATCGCGGGTTGCGCGAGCTCCGGGGCAAAGGCTCCGCAGGCGATGGCGACGATCGTTTCCAAGAGCGGCTCGAAGGTCGCGGGCAAGGCCGTTTTCACCCAGCTTTCCTCCGGCGGCGTGCAGGCCGAGGTCTGGATCGAGAACGCGACTCCGGGGACCCACGGCCTCCACATCCACGAGAAAGGCGACTGTTCGGCGCCCGACGCGGCTTCCGCCGGTGGCCACTTCAACCCGGCCGGCAGCCCGCATGCGGCCCCCGCGGACAAGGCGCGCCACAACGGCGACTTCGGCAACATCGAGATCGGCGCGGATGGCAAGGGCCACCTCGAGATCACTTCGGACCTCCTGACCGTCACGCCCGGACCCGACTCCGTCGTCGGGCGGTCCGTCGTCTTTCACGAAAAGGCCGACGACCTGAAGACGCAGCCGACGGGCGCCTCGGGAGCGCGCTACGGCTGCGGCGTGATCGTCGAGATCGGCGGGGGTAACGCTTCGGCGATCCGCGTCCGGTGAGCCGAGCGGCGAAGCCCACGTTCGATCTGCCCCCCGACGAACTGAGGCGCCTCGGAGCGCTGGCGGCGGAGGCCGTCGCCTCGCATCGGGAGCGGCTCCTCGAGCTTCCGGTCTTCGGCAAGGTCGGCGAACGGGCGGCGATCTTCGACGAGCCCCTGCCCGAGGAGGGGCAACCCTTCGAGCAGGTCCTCGCCTTCGCGCGCGAGCACATCCTCCCCTACCCGATGGGCAACTCCCACCCGCGCTTCTACGGCTTCATCAACGCGAGCGCGGACCCGGTCGGCATCCTGGCGGATTTCGTGGCCGCCGGCATGAACTCGAACTGCTGGGGCGGGGACCATGCCGCGATCCACGTCGAGGACCGGGTCATGCGCTGGATGGCCGAGATGCTCGGCTACCCGCCGTCGGCGCAGGGCATCCTCGTTTCGGGCGGCTCCATGGCGAACTTCACGGCGCTCGCGGCCGCACGGCGCGCGATGACGCCCGGCAACGTCCGCGAGGAGGGCCTTTCGGGACCGGACCGGCCGCGGATGACCGTCTACGCCTCGGACCAGGTCCACTCGTGCGTCGACAAGGCCGTGGACCTTCTCGGGATCGGCACGAACCAGCTCCGGAAGATCCCGACCGACGATCAGTTCCGGATCCGCATGGACGAGCTCGAGAGGGCGGTCGCCTCCGACCGGGCTGCAGGATTCTCCCCCGCGATCGTCGTCGGCAACGCCGGCACCGTGAACACCGGGGCGATCGATCCGCTCGACGCCCTGGCCGACTTCTGCGGCCGCGAGTCGTTGTGGTTCCACGCCGACGGTGCGTACGGCGCCCTCGCCGCGATCGTGCCGGAGTTGAAGCCTCTTTTCTCCGGGATGGAGCGCGCGGACTCGATCGCCACCGATCCGCACAAGTGGCTATACGTGCCGTACGAAGCCGGGGCCACGCTCGTGCGCGAGCCCGGGCGCCTCGCCGCGGCGTTCCGCAAGTTCCCCGAGTACCTCGCCGCCGATCCGGAGAGCCCCTTCCCGGGACCGGCCTGGTTCGCCGAGCGCGGCGTGGAGCTCTCGCGCGGGTTCAAGGCCCTGAAGGTCTGGATGGGCCTGAAGACCCACGGGCGTCAGGGCTACGCCGCGCAGATCGCCAACGACGTGCGGCTGGCCCACTTCCTGGCCGCGGAGGTGGACCGGCGCCCCGAGTTCGAACGGTTGGCCGAAACGGTGCTCTCGATCGCCAACTTCCGCTATCGCCCGAAGGACCGGAGCCTGCCCGACGCCGAGCTGGACCGGATCAACCGTGCGATTATCAACCGCCTCGTCGGCGACGGCTCCTTCTTTCTCGCGCCCACGATCCTGAAGGGTCGCACGGCCCTGCGCGTGGCGATCACCAACTTCCGCACGCGGGAGGAGGACCTGCTCGCCCTCCTCGACGAAGCGGAGCGCCTCGGCGCGGAGCTCGTCGGGCCGACCTCCGGCTGAGGTTTCGGCGCCGATGTTCTGATAACACCTGGGGGTCGTAGGGGCGGCCGTTACCGCCGTGCGGCGCACGGCGTTCCCTACGGGTCACGGGCCGCCCGCAGTCGTCACGGTACCGCAGGGGGGCGGGGCGAGCCCCGCCTCTACGACGCGCTCTTCGCCTTCCAGGCTTCCAGGTTGCGGTCGATCTGGTGCGAGTGCTTTTCGAGGTGCTCGGCGTAGATCTTGAGCCAGTTCTCGGCGGTGTAGCGCCCGGAGTCGGTGTGGGTACCCTCGGCGGACCAGGCCTTCTCGGGCAGGCGCCGCAGGAGCGCGGCCGTGTTCGCACGCACCGCGGCGACGGTCGCCATCGCCGGCTCGAGCGGGGCGGCGTGATAGTCGAACGCCTTCGCCCACTCCGCCTGGTCGTAGCCGACGATCGTCGGATTCGACTCCGCGACGAGGTAGCGGATCCGTTGCGCCGCGATCGTCTCCGAATCCGCCGCGTGGCAGACGACCTCGTGCGCGGACCATTTCCCCTCGGCCGGGCGCCACTGGCGGGCCTCGGCGGGAATCCGCTCGTAGGCCGCGCGCAGCTTCTGGGGTCCCTCCTCGTAGCGGCGGATCAGGGCTTCGCGTTCGGACGGTTCGATTTCCATGACGGTCTCCTTTTTACCAGAGGGTTGCATCGAGCGAGACGACGGTCTCGTTTCCCACGACCTCGGCACGATGGCGCGTCCCGGCCGGCAGGTAGATCCGGTCGCCGGCCCCGAGGTCCCACGCCGTCTCCCCGACGGTGATCCGCAGGACCCCGTTGATGACGCCGTCGCACTTCGGGCGCGCGTGCTCGTGCTCGGGAAAGATGGTGCCCGGCCGGTAGGTGTAGACCAGCACGTCGTACCCCTCGAACTCGAGCAAGCGCATCATCCGTTTTTCGGAGAGCGGCCCGTCCGCGGCCGGCCAGCGCTCGAAGCGAACGTCGCTCACGGGGCAAGGATCTTACCGGGGACAAAAAGAAAAAGGGGGGCTTTCGCCCCCCGAGAAGTCACCGAGAATTCGACTCAGTAACGGTCACGACGGCCCCCGCCGCCACCCTCGGTCTTCGGACGCGCCTCGTTGACCGTGAGCGCGCGGCTACCGTACTCCTGGCCGGACAGCGCCGAGATCGCGTTGCGCGCCTCGTCGTCGTTGCCGAACTCGACGAAGCCGAAGCCCTTCGAGCGGCCCGTGTCGCGGTCCGTGATGATCGCGACGGAAGTGACTCCGCCGTAGGGGGAGAACAGCGTGCGGAGATCGTCCTCGGTTGCATTGTAGGGAAGGTTTCCAACGTAGAGTTTCATCGAAACAGAATCCTCGATCCCGGCGTCACATTGTCCGCATTCGCCGCGCCGCTCGGCGAATCCGACTTCCCGCGGAATTCGTCGGACTTCTGCGAGCGCGGAAAGCGTGCTTGGAAGGCGAGCGATTACGAGAAGGGGGACAGTATAGCAAGGGGGTCGAGGGGGAGCAAGCCGGCTTCAAGGCTGCCTTGAGGAAGGAGGGGTCGGGCCTGCCCCCGAGAGCCCGGACAGGGCCGCGGCGACCCACTTTTTCGTCATCTCCTTGCGCCAGAGGAAGGAGAAGTCGGTGTTGTCCATGGGACGGGAAGGGCCCGCGGCCGCCTCCGCCGCCTCCATGATCGCGGTCATGTCGAGGGGCCGCCCGATCAGGACCTGCTCGGCGCGCGCCGCACGCACGGGCGAGGAGGCCACCGCTCCCAGGACGATGCGCGCCTCGGCCACGACCCCGCCTTCGCTCCGGACCGCGGCCCCCACCGCGAGGACCGGAAAGTCGAACGCCCCGCGGCGGCGCAGCTTCCTGTACGACGCCGTCCAGCCGTCCGGCCTCGGCACACGGATCTCGGTCAGGATCTCGTCCGGGCCCTTGGTGAGGTAGTGGATGCCATCGTTGCGATAGAGGTCTTCGAGAGCGACCTCGCGGGCGCCTTCGGGTGACGCGAGCACCACGCGGGCGCGCAGGGCGATGAGGACGGGGACCGAGTCGGCCGACTGCACGGCCAGGCATTTCGGGGAGCCCGGCGCCACCCAGCAGATCGTGCCGTCCTTCTTCATGCAGAAGTCGATCGCCTGGCGCCACTCGTAGTTCTGGTCATAGTAGTTGCAGCGCGTGTCGAGCAGGACGTTTCCGCCGAGCGTGCCCATGTTGCGCAGCGGCGGCGTCGAGATTTCGGCGATCGCGTGCGCGAGGCCCGGATACGCCTTGCGGACGCGCCGGCGGCGCTCGATATCCGAGAGCGGCACGGCGGCGCCGATCGCGAGACCGTCGGCGTTGGCGCGCAGGCGTTGGAGCGCCGCGATCCGCGCAAGCCCGATGACGACCTTCGGCGTCTGCTGGCGCCGCTTCATGTTCGGGTACAGATCGGTCCCGCCCGCGACGAACGCGGAGTCCGGCCCCTCGCCCGCCTTGATGCGGAGGGCTTCCTTCACGCTGGTCGGCGCGAAGTAGCGGAACTTCGGGAGGCGCATCATGGCGTGACGCCCCCCTCACCCGCTCCGGGAATCCAGGGCTTGCTCATCGCACTCCCCCGGCCGCAGTCACCGGCGCATCCGAGGCCTTTCCATCGCCACCCTCAGCCGGCGTCCGCACGTGGATCGGCGCGGGATAGGGCACTTCCGGGAAGCGCTCCGGTCCGCAGCGCGCGGGCTTGCCCTGCGCCTTGGCCTTGAGCGCCTTCAGGATCTTCTCGGGCGTCACCGGGACCTCGTCCACGCGCACGCCGACGGCGTCGTACACCGCGTTGGCGACCGCGGGCGGAATCGGAAGCAGGGGACCCTGCCCCACTTCCTTGGCGCCGAACGGGCCGTTCGCATCCGGGTCCTCGACGAGGAACGTCAGGACCTCGGGCATCTCCTTCGTGGTCGGACTCTTGTACTCGAGCATCGAGGGAAACTTGTGGACGACGTTGTGGTTGGCGTCCGTGCGGTACGCCATCTCTTCCATCATCGCCTCGCCGAGGCCCATGTACACCGACCCCTCGACCTGACCCATCACGAGCACGGGATTGATGCATTTGCCGACGTCGTGCGCGATCCAGATCTTCGGCACCGTGTAAATGCCGGTCTCTGGATCCACCTCGACCTCGACGACCGCAGCCGAGTACGAGTACGCGGGCGACGGGCCGACACCCGCACCGCGGTAGCGGCCCGCCGAGGGCGCCGGCGAGTACGATCCGACCGTCCCGAGCGTGCCGAACTTCGATTCCGCAGCGACCGCGGCTTCCGGAAAGCTCATCCCCGTCTCGGGATTCTCGACGTCGAAGACGCGGCCTGCGTCGAGGCCCACGCGCTCGGGCGCAATCGCGAGTTTCGCCGCCACCGCTTCGACGATCATTTGCTTCGCGCGCTCGGCCGCCTGGATTGCGGCGTTGCCGGTCATGAGCGTGACCCGCGAGGAGTACGAGCCGAGGTCCACCGGGGTCAGGTCCGTGTCGCCTGTGACGATCCGGATGTCGAAGGGATCGATCCCGAGCACTTCCGCGACGATCGAGGCGAGGATCGAGTCGGAGCCCTGGCCGATGTCCGTCGAGCCGCAGAAGACCGTCACGCCTCCGCCGCGGTCGATCTTCAGCTGCACGCCCGACTGCGGCATCGTGTTCCAGTAAATCGGCAGGCCCGCGCCGCAGAGGTACGA
>JANMPW010000367.1:0-2873 GCA_031370065.1 Acidobacteriota bacterium | reverse complement strand
CCGGAAGCTCGGCCCCGAGGGGCGCGATGCCCAGGAGCTTCGCGTCGGCGGGGCTGGAGCCGTCTGGCCGCCCGGCGGCAAGACGCAGCCGCTCACCCTTCGCGGCAACAGCCGCGAAGGCGGCCAAAAGGAAAGCGCCCGCGAGGCTGCGGGCGCGTCTGGATCCTGTCATCACCATCGGGAACCCGATTCTGGCAGAGGTTCTTCCGGATTACAGAAGTTTGTCGGCTAGTGCCGGGCCTTCTCCTTTTCCTTCACCGCTTCCTCCACGGTCGCGGGCGCCGCGGCCGCCGGCCCGGCCTCGACGACACCGAGGCCGAGGCTCTGGCGCAGCTTGCGCTCGATCTCGGCGGCGAGCTCGGGGTTGTCCCTCAGGAACTGTTTCGCGTTCTCGCGGCCCTGGCCGATGCGCAGGTCCCCGTACGAGAGCCACGCGCCCGATTTCTCGACCAGCTTGGCTTCGAGGCCCATGTCGATCAATTCGCCGACCCGGGAGATGCCCTCGCCGTAGTTGATGTCGAACTCCGCCTGCCGGAACGGGGCGGCCATCTTGTTCTTCACGACCTTGACCTTCGTGCGCGATCCGACGACCACGTCGCCGTCCTTGATCGAGGCGATGCGGCGGATGTCAATGCGGATCGACGCATAGAACTTCAGAGCGCGGCCACCCGTCGTCGTCTCGGGATTGCCGAACATCACGCCGATCTTTTCGCGGATCTGGTTGATGAAGATCAGGCTCGTGCCGGACTTGGAGACGATGGCCGTGAGCTTGCGCAGCGCCTGCGACATCAGCCGCGCCTGGAGGCCCATCTGCGCCTCGCCCATCTCGCCCTCGATTTCGGCCTTCGGCACGAGGGCCGCGACCGAGTCGATCACGATGACGTCGATCGCCCCGGAGCGGATCAGCATCTCCGCGATCTCGAGGGCCTGCTCGCCGTTGTCGGGCTGGGAAACGAGCAGGTTGTCCGTGTCGACGCCGAGCTTCTTCGCGTACTCCGCGTCGAGCGCGTGCTCGGCGTCGATGAAGGCCGCGAGGCCGCCGGTTTTCTGCGCCTGGGCGATGACCTGGAGGGAGAGCGTCGTCTTGCCCGAGGATTCCGGGCCGAAGATCTCGACGACCCGGCCGCGGGGGATGCCGCCGATGCCGAGGGCGGCGTCGACCGCGAGGGAGCCGGTCGGGATGATGGCGATGGCCACCTCGGGCCGCTCGCCGAGCCGCATGATCGAGCCCTTGCCGAACTGGCGCTCGATCTGCGTCAGCGCCGTCTCGACGGCGCGCCACTTTTCGTTGGGTTTCACGCTGGACATGTCCTCACCATTCTGGATCGGGGAAAATATTCCGCGCGTTCTGCGCGATTATAGACTTCGGAAGATGTGCTGCAGGACGCGATGAGGACGACGGGATCTTCTCTCCGACACGATCCCGTGTCAATGGCGGACGCCCGCCGCGCGTTTGCCGCAAATCCTCTTGCCGCGTTTCTCGCAACGGGCTTCGGTTCCGGTCTCTCGCCCGTCATGCCAGGGACTGCGGGCTCGCTCGTCGGTCTCGCCCTCGCGTGGCCGCTTTCGCTCTGGTTCGCGTCGATCCACATCCACGCCGCCAGTGTCGGGCCGGTGGTCGGACTATTGATGTCCGGCCTCTCCGTCGGGTTCGTGGGCGTCGCCGTGTCCGGACCGGTCTGTCGGGCGCTCGGCGCGGAGGACCCGGGGTGCATCGTGATCGACGAGATCGCCGGCCAGTTGCTGGCCTGCGCCGCCGTGCCGCTCTTCTGGCCCTACTCGTCCCGCATCGTGGAGGCCTGCGCCTGGATTGGGTCGTTTTTCCTCTTCCGTTTCTTCGACATCGTGAAGCCCGGCCCGATCCGCCACGTCCAACGGCTTCCGGGCGGATGGGGCGTGGTGGTCGACGACGTGCTGGGGGGTCTGGCGGCAGCCGTGGTCCTGGCCGGGATCGGCTGGCTCGCGGTGCGGGCGGGATGGATCTGAACCTCACGCTCGAGGGCTGCGAGGTCGAGCCCGGTCTGCCGCTCTCGCGCTTCACGACCTGGCGGATCGGCGGCCCGGCGCGGTACTTCTGCCGGGTGAAGACCGAGGCCGGGCTCGCGGGCGTGCTCGCGGCGGCCTCGGCGGACGCGCTGCCCCTGGCAATCCTCGGCATGGGCTCGAATGTCCTCGTCGCCGACGAGGGCTTCCCGGGGTACGTGCTGCGCCTGGAGGGGGAGTTTCTCGAGGTGACGGTCGAGGGCGAGCGCGTAACGGCGGGCGGCGGAGCGGCCCTCGGCGGGGTCTGCGCCGCGGCGGCGCGCGCGGGGCTTTCCGGCATCGAGGCGATCTCGGGCATCCCGTCCTCCATCGGCGGCGCGGTCCGTATCAACGCCGGCGCCTACGGCGGCGAGATCTTCGCGGTCCTGGAGACCGTGCGCCTGGTCTCGCGCTCGGGAGAGCGCCGTGCGGTAGCGGCCGGGGAGATCCCGCATGGCTACCGGTGGTCGGGATTGATCGAGACGAAGGACATCGTCAGCGCGGCCGTGCTCAAGCTCGCGCCGGCGCCGCGCGAGGCCATCCAGGCGAAGACCCGCGCGGTCTCGGAAAAGCGCCGTGGCGCGCTGCCATCCGAGCCCAACGCCGGCAGCGTCTTCAAGAACCCGGAGGGCGATTTCGCGGGGCGCCTGATCGAGGCCTGCGGCTTGAAGGGCGAGCGCCAGGGCGGCGCCCTGATCTCGCCGCGCCACGCCAACGTGATCGTCAACACCGGAGCCGCGAGCGCAGCGGACGTCCTCGCCCTGATGCGGAAGATGAGGGATGCCGTCCGGGAGAAGTTCGGGGTTACCCTGATGCCCGAGGTGGAATTGCTGGGGCTGAAATGGGAATGA
>JANMPW010000355.1:0-4841 GCA_031370065.1 Acidobacteriota bacterium | reverse complement strand
GTAACCGGTCCTTTTTCGCTACCTTCTCTCCTGTTCCGGCAGCGGCGGCGGTTCCGTGAGTTTCCCCTGTCGCAGCGCCTCGGAGAGGCGCGCGATCTCGGCGAGCAGCGGGTTCTTCACAGCCGGCGCAAGCGACTCGAGGATCTCGGGGCTCACCCATCCGGCGCGCAGATGCGCGGCGGCGGCGCTGTCGGAACGGTTGAGCATGGCGTAGGCGCGTCCCAGGTTCAAATCGATCTCCGCACGCTCCCCGGTGGCGAGGGCCTCGCGGTAGAGCTCGAGGGCGCGATCGGGTCGCCCGGTCACGAGGCAGGAGGACCCCGCGAGCACCCACGGCCGGGGATCGTCGGGAAGGCTGCCTGTCGTCAAGAGCGCGAGCTCGCCGGCGGCGGCGATGTTCCTCGCCGTCTCCGGGTCGCCGCTGCGGTCCAGCAGACTGCGAAAAGCGATCGTCGCGTACCCGACGCGGCGCTCCGCGGCGTAGCGCGGGATCTCCGGCCAGGCGAGCGCCGCGAGAATGGCAAGGACGGCGGCGGCACGCGCAAGTCTCACGAGGCTCCTCCCGAGGTCTCCCGGTTCCTGGAGATCTGCCAGGCCCGGCCCGCCGCGAGCAGCAGCGGAACGGCCGTCACCGGCCGCTGGAGGGGGAACCACGTCAGCGCCGCCGCGGCCCCGGCCGCGAGCACCGCGAGCAGGATCGCGGACTCCGCCGTTCTCGCTCGCCAGGCCGTTCGGCCGACGGCCGCGAAGAGGCATCCGACGGCCCCGAGGACGAGCAGCCCCGCGGGCACACCCGCGTCGCTGAACACCTGGAGGTAGTCGCAGTGCGCCTCTGCGTAGGAGCTGGTCGAGAGCGGAGCCACGAAGCGGCGGTGCGCGCGGATCTCCGCGGCGATCCGGTGCGGCACGTATTCTGCCCCGAACGTGCCCGGACCAAAGCCTGTCAGCGGGCGCTCGCGCGTCATCTCGATGGCCGCGGCCCACGGGCCGCCGCGAAACGAGACGAGCGCATCCCAGTTTCCCATCCGGGCTGCCGCCGCGATTTCCCGGGCGCGATGCCGCAGCGGAGCGTACCCGGCAACCGCCAATCCAACGGCCAGAAGCGCCGCCGCCATCGGCATCGCCGCCCGTCGGCGGTACAGCACGACGAAAAGAACGCCGGCCCCGGCCAGCGCCGAGGTCATCGCCGTCAGGTTCAGGTTGACCACGAGCGCGACGGCGAAGAGGGAGAGCGCAAGGCCAAACGCAATGCGGGCGCGCCGCCCCTGCGCCGTCAGCACCAGGCCGAGCGCCAGCACTCCCGCGAGCGCGAGCGTGATGGCGAGGTATCCGACGTTGCCCGCGTAGGCGCCCGTGCTCTGCCGATCCCCGACGGTCTCGAGCAGGAAGGGCTGGAAGCGCCCCCGGCTCTCCAGGATCGAGACCACGGCGTTCACCGCGGTCGCGCCGAGGAAGACCCCGATGAGCCAGGAACGTCCCTTCTCCATGACGCGGGAGGCCCCGAGCGGAAGGAGCAGCGCGAACACGGCGAGGGACCTCATGGCGTCGAGGGATGGCCCTCGGCGCGTGGAAGCGAGGGCTGCAATGAGCGCCATCGCCAACGCCGCCGCCGCGAGCCACAGGGCCGCGCGCCGCGTCGCAGGGCCTGCGCTCCACGGGCGCGCCGCGCCGCGAAGGAACGCGAAGGCCCCTGCCGCCGCGAGCGCGGTGCCGACGATCGCGATCAGCCGCTTGGGCGCGTCGAATGCCCCCGCCGCGTTGGTGTCGACGACGAGCGCGGTCCCCGCCAGGACGGCGGCGAGGGCTGCCGCGGCCGCGATCGCTCCGCCGTCCGCGCGCGCGCGGCGCACCGGTTCCTTGAGCTTTTTCCTGGCCAAGCGGAGGGGATGTTATGACGTTATGCTCACGCTCGGGGTGACTTGCGTGGACGAAGAAGAATCCCCGCGCGCGCGGCTCGTGTCGCTGCCGTTGTGGATGTACCGGCACCGGGTCCCGATCCTCGCCGGCTTCGGGGGCCTGCTGCTTGCGGGCGTCGTCGCGCTCGGCTACTTCACGACGCGCCTGGTCGCGCGCTTCGACGGCCGGCGGTGGAATCTCCCGTCGCGAATCTACTCGGACCTCTGCGCGCTGCGCCCCGGGGACGCGGCCTCGATCCCCGCGCTTTCCGCCAAGCTCGGGCGGCTCTTCTACCAGGAGTCCGACGGGCCGCCGGAACGGCCCGGGCACTTCCGGCGCGAAAAGGACGCCCTCGAGGTCCACACCCGCGGCTTCCGTTACCCGGGACGCACTTTTCCGGGTGCGCGCGTCCGCGTCGTGTTCGGGTCGGGGCGCGTGCGCGCGCTGACCGACGCGGCGGGCGACGTGGTGCCGGCGCTCATCCTGGAGCCGGAGCTGCTCGGGTCGGTGTTCGGAGCGGACCTCGAGGACCGGACCGTCATCCGCCTGGCCGAAGCGCCGCAGTCGCTCGTCGACGCCATCCTCGTGACCGAGGACCGGGATTTCTTCCGCCACACCGGCGTCTCGGTGCGGCGCCTCTTCGGAGCGGTGTTCCGGACCCTGACGGGCGGCATGAAGCAGGGCGGCTCGACGCTGACCCAGCAGCTCGTCAAGAACCTCTATCTCTCGCCCGAGCGCACCGTGCGCCGCAAGGCCACCGAGGCCGTGATGGCCGTGGTGCTCGACGCCCGCTACTCGAAGGCGGAGATCCTCGAGGCGTACCTCAACGAGATCTACCTCGGACGCCGGGGCGCGATCTCCGTGACGGGCGTCGGCGAGGCGGCGCGCTACTACTTCGGGGCGGAGGTCTCGGACCTCGACCTGGCCCAGTCCGCCACGCTGGCCGGCATGATCCGGGCGCCCAACGCGTATTCGCCGTTCCGCAATCCCGAGCGGGCGCGTGGGCGCCGCGACCTCGTCCTGCGCCTCATGCACGAGGAGCGGAAGATCGACGCAGCGGCGATGCGCGCCGCGATGGCCGAGCCGGTGACGCCCCGGACCCGCGTGGAGGACCGGACCCGCGCGCCGCACTTCGTCGATTTCGTCAAGGGCGAGCTCGCCGAACGCTACGGCCAGCAGCTCCGGACCGAGGGCCTTCAGATCTACACGACCCTGGACGTGGACCTGCAGCAGGCCGGGCAGCGGGCGGTGACGCAGGGCCTCGAGAACCTCGAGAAGACGTACAAGCGCCTCGCCTCGGCCTCGAGGGAGGCGCCGCTCCAGAGCGCGCTCATCGTGCTCGAGCCGCAGACGGGCGGCGTGCGCGCGCTCGTGGGAGCCCGCGACTACCGTCTCTCGCAGTTCAACCGCGTCACGCAGGCGCATCGCCAGCCGGGAAGCCTCTTCAAACCGTTCGTCTACCTCGCGGCCTTCGCCCGCCGCGACATGGATCCTCCCGTGACGCCGGCGACGATCCTGATGGACTCGCCGATCACGGTCGAGTGGGGGCAGAAGACCGACGAAGAGACGTGGACGCCGCGCAACTACGACGGCGACTACCGCGGCCCGATGTCGGCGCGCCAGGCGCTCGAGCGGTCGATCAACATCCCGACTGTGCGTGTCTCGCTGATGGCGGGCCTTCCCTTCGTGCTCGGCGCGGCCAGGGGCGCGGGCATCGGGTCGCGGCTGCGCGGGTATCCCTCGGTCGCGCTCGGGGCTTTCGAGACCTCGCCGATGGAGATCGCGGGGGCGTACGCGGTCTTTGCCAACAGCGGCGTCCGCGTGGCCCCGAACGCCATCGTGGGCGTCATGACCGGCGACGGAACCGTGCTCGACCGCAAGGCCGCGCCGCTTTCCCCGGCGCTCCCGGCCGACGCCGTGTTCCTCGTCAACGCCATCCTGAAGGGAGCGGTGGACCATGGCACCGCCGCCGGCGCGCGCGCGCGCGGCCTGACCGGAGTGCTGGCGGGAAAGACCGGCACGACTAACGACGGGCGCGACGCCTGGTTCGTGGGGTGTTCGCCGCGGTTCCTCGCGGCGGTCTGGGTCGGCTACGACGACAACCGCGGCCTGAACCTCTCCGGCACGCAGGCCGCGGTGCCGATCTTCGCCGACTTCGCGCGTTCGGCGCCTGCGCAGTTCTTCGCGGAGGACTTTCCGGTTCCCTCCGACATCGTGACCGCGACGATCGATCCGGAGACGGGATTTCTCGCCGCGCCGGGCTGCCCGCAGTCCAGGACGGAGGTCTTCATCGAAGGCACGGCGCCGACGACCGTGTGCCCGAAGCACGGAGGCTAGCCTCGTCGGCAGACGGAGAATCCGCGATCTCTTCTGCGGTCCGCGGTCCGCGTGCGGTCTGATAGATTCAGCGGTTCGGTCATCTCGTGAAGAAGCCCAATCCACTCCGCCCCACGTTCATCCGCATCCGCGGCGCCCGGACGCACAACCTGAAGAACATCTCGGCCGACATTCCGCTCGGCCGCCTGACCGTCATCACCGGCGTGTCGGGCTCGGGTAAGTCGTCGCTCGCCTTCGACACGCTCTACGCCGAGGGGCAGCGCCGCTATGCCGAGTCGCTCTCGACTTACGCGCGCCAGTTTCTGGAGCGCCTCGACCGGCCGGACGTGGATTCGATCGAGCCCGTGCCGCCGGCGATCGCGCTCGAGCAGAAAAACGGCGTGCGCAACGCGCGCTCGACGGTGGGAACGCAGACGGAGATCCACGACTCGCTGCGGCTGCTTTACGCCCACGGCGGCACGACCGTGTGCCCCGACTGCGGCGCCGACGCCGTGGCGGGGGGCGTGGACAGGGCTGTCGAAGAGTTGTGCGCGGCCGAGGACGGCGCGCGCGCGGTCCTCGTGGCGCCGGTGCCCTGGAAGGCGCCGGAGGCGCCGGCTTCCGGACGC
>JANMPW010000345.1:0-2281 GCA_031370065.1 Acidobacteriota bacterium | reverse complement strand
AGGACGGATATCCGGCCGCGCTGAAAGCGGCGGCGCCCCGCGTGCGGCGCGGGGGCTACCTCATCGCCGACAACGTCCTCTGGTCAGGCAAGGTCATCGACGACGGAGTGCGGGACAAGGCCACCGAGGGCATTCGTCACTTCAACCGGACCCTCTTCGCGCTTCAGGAATTCCGGTCGGTCATCGTTCCGCTGCGCGACGGCGTCGCCATCGCGCGCCGGGAGGGTTAGCTCGCGTGAGCGCGTCCGCCCGCGCCGGGCTCCTCACGCGCTGGCGCGCGCTTCTGGACCGGGGCGAGCCCGACCTTTTCGAGGGCGCTCTGCTCATCGGGGAGCTCGTGGATCCCGCCGAGGACGCGGAGGAGGCCCACCGCGGGGTCGCCGCTCTGGCCGCGCGGATGCGGGAGGATGGGCGCGAGGGTCTACTCCCGGCTCTGACGCGGGTGCTCTTCGAGGAGGAAGGGTTCTGCGGCGACGAAGAGTCCTACGACGAGCCTTCCAACTCCTCGGTCGCGCGCGTCCTCGCGCGGCGCCGTGGAATGCCGATCACACTCTCGATCGTGGCGATCGAGGTGGGCAAGCTCGCGGGACTGCGGCTGACCGGGATCGGCCTGCCCGGCCATTTCGTGGTGGGCGGCCCGGACCTTCCCGAAGGCATGTACCTCGATCCCTTCGGGGGAGGGGCCCTGTGCGATGCGGAGGCCCTTTCGCGGCGCCTTGGCGCGATCTTCGGCGCGCCGGTCGCGCTCGGATCGGACGCCCTTCGGCCCGACCCGGCGCGGGCGATCCTCGCGCGGGTCCTCTTGAACTTGCGCCGGTCCTACGAACGCCGCGGCCGGTGGGAAGACGCGCTGGCCGCCCTCGCGCTTTCGGAGGCCCTCGAGCGCGAAAGCGGCACCCTGCGTCGCGAGCGCGGACTGTTGCTCTTGAAGTGCGGGCGCAGCGACGAGGCCGTCGCGGCCCTCGAGGAGTACGTCGCGACCTCGGGCGCCGAGGACGCGGAGCCCGTGGCGAAGCTGATCGAGACGATCCGCAAGAGCTCAGCGGGCGAGGACCCTGCGGAGAACGAACCCGCCCGGCGGATCTTCACCCTCGAAGAGGCCCGGGCGCTGCTGCCCCGCGTGCGGGAGCTGACGTCGGAGGCGGCCGCCCGGTTCGGCAGCCTGCCGGGATCTCTCGAAGAGGAGCGCCGGGCGATCGTGGAGGGCTGGGTCAGCGAGCTCGAGTCGCTCGGCTGCGAGATCAAGGGCCTATGGCTGGTGGATTTCGATTCCGGCGGAGGCTACTACTGCTGGAAGTACCCGGAGCCGGCCCTCGATCACTTCCACGGCTACGACGAGGGTTTTTCCGGGAGGCTGGCGCTGCAGTAATCAGGCCGGCCAGGTGTTGCCGGGCGAGAGCTCGATCACTTCCGTCGATAGGCCGCGCTTGCCGAGCTCCGCGCGCAGCGCGGCCGGCGTTCCGGTCAGCACCGGGAACGTTCCCCAGTGCATCGGGATGACGCGCGGCGCCGCGAGCAGCTCGCAGGCCTTGGCCGCCTCGCGCGGGCCCATCGTGTAGAAGTCGCCGATGGGCAGGAGTACCAGGTCCGGCGCATAGAGCTCGGCGATCAGGGCCATGTCGGAAAAGACGTTCGTGTCGCCGGCATGGTAGATGCGGAATCCGTCCTCGAAGGTCAGCACGAAGCCGCAGGGGTCGGCCGGCGGGTTGTGCTCTCCGCCGGGTCCCGAAGTTCCGGATGAGTGGACCGCCTGGACCATCCGGAATTCCACGCCCGCGACCGTCTGACCGCCGCCCTTGTTCATTCCGGAAACCTTCTGGACGCCCTGCGCGCCGCAGTGCAGCGCGAGCTCGAAGATGCACACGACGGTCGCGTCCGTCCTCTTCGCCAGCGCGATCCCGTCGGCGCCGAAATGGTCGGAGTGGCCGTGTGTCGCGGCGATGGCGTCGAGCTTCCCGTAATCGAAGCCCTTCGGGAACTTCGGGTTCCCGCCGATGAAGGGATCGATCGCGATCCGCGCGCCCTTCGGGGATTCGATCAGGAACGCCGCATGGCCGAGCCAGGTAACCTTGCCGCCGAAGCTCTTCATAGCCGCCTCCAGTCGATCCGCGGGAGAAGCGCCGCGACGAAGGCCTCGAGACCCGCTCGGTCCTCGGCGTCGAAGCGGTTCGTTTCGGGCGAGTCCACGTCGAGAATGCCGCGCAGCGCCCCGTCGACGACGATCGGCACGACGATCTCCGAGCGCGAGTGGGCGTCGCAGGCGATGTGGCCCGGGAAGGCG
>JANMPW010000343.1:0-4028 GCA_031370065.1 Acidobacteriota bacterium | reverse complement strand
GCCTTGACCGGCGCCTTCATGTGCTCGAGCATCCGCGGCACGCTGTCGCGGTAGCCGTCGTACCAGCCGCCGATCACGAAGGTCGGGATCTTGATCGCGTCGTATCGCGTCTTCAGCGCCGTGCGGTCCCAGAACGGCCCGTCGCGCTGCTGCCGCTTGTAAGTCAGCATCCACGGCGGCTGGTCGAAGCGCTCCCGGAAATAGCGGTCGTCGATCCGGTAGTCCGGCGCGCCCGGCATCGCGTTGGCGAGATCCTGGCTCATCTCCCACGAGTCCACGTGCATCATGCCGTCCATGAAGTGCACGTCGTCCTGGTAGAGATCGTCCGTCGCGTCGACCGCGATAATCGCCTTCAGAGCGGGCGGATTGCGCATCGCCATGTGGATCGAGTTGAACCCGCCCCAGGAGATGCCGAACATCCCGACGCTGCCGTTCGCGAAGGGCTGCCGCGAGAGCCACGCGATCACGTCCTCCCCGTCCCTCTGCTCGATCTCGCTGTACTCGTAAGGGATGAGCGTGCCCTCGCTGTTTCCCGTGCCGCGGATGTCCACGCGCGCGACGACGTAGCCGCGGCGGACGAAGTACGAATAGAACGAGGCGCGCTCGCCGCGCCCCTCGGTCTTGCGGTACGGCAAGTACTCGAGCAGGACGGGAAAGCGCCCTTTGTCTCCCGCGCCTTTCGGGCGCCACAGGTCGGCCGCGAGAACCACGCCGTCTTTCATCGGAATCCGGACTTCCTCGAGGACGACGTCGAAGCGCTCGGGCGAGGGCGGCTGCGGCAGGGCGGCCGCTCCCTCGGCGCCGAGGGCGGCGAAAAGAGCGCACGCGACGGCGAGCGTCGAGATGGCCGCGGCGCCGTGCCGTCGGTCCCGAGTCCCCGCCATCGGTGTCACGCCGCTATTCCATCACCGCTAGGAGCTCCGTGCCCGCGGGCGTTTCTCCCGGCCGTCGAGCGCCTCGGGCAGAAGCCGCGCGCGAGCCGCGCGCGCAAGCGCATCCACTCCATGGCCCCCTTCGGCTGCCGGCCGGCCCATCCCGGCTACTTGTAGGCTACTCTCGTGCTCGCGGGGCCCGCCAACGGAATCACCTCGGTCCTCCTGAAGCCGACCTCGCGACACCACCGGAAGAAATCAGCGGCCGTGTCGAGCAAGCGCGAGGGAGTCTGACCGCTCCGCCTGGACCGTACTCCATCTCCTTCATCAATCGCCATCTTTGCGAGGCAAAAGAGGGAATCGGCTGGAAGTGTGCTGTCAAGGCCCTTCATTCCAGGGGTCCCGCAACGCAATCGCTGCTGCGAGCGTCGCCTCCTTCTGGTCCTTCCCCCAGGGCGGGCCTGCCGATTTGCCGAGCAACGCGATCTGCGTGAGAATCTTGCTCGTCCGAGGCCCGAACGCCGTTCTCGCCTGCGTGGCCAGCTGCTTTACGGGGACCGCCACGAGCATGATTCCGCATGCTCGGGCGCCGGCCCCCAGAACGTCCTGAAACAGCGCACCCTCGGCCTTGTGCATGCGGAAGTGCACGCTGAGGATCTCATCCACGCTCCAATTGGGCATCGGGTCGCCAACGAGCACCGCACAGGCTGCGATCTCATGCTTCGCCGCCCGCGTACGTTTCACCACTGCTCGCATCTCTCGAGCTGCGATCTTCCGGGCAGCTGCTACGCCGCGCCTTACGACACCGCGGGCGGTCTCTGGTCTCAGATGCTCGGCGGCGTGATAGGGCTGTTTGGCCCATTCCTCATCGCCTTCCTTGACGAGCTCAATTCGCCGACGATCGATAACGTGCAACTCGCCCCCGGCGGTGCCGAGAACAACAAGCGCCGCCCACCCCGAGTGAGATTTCAGGCCCAGAACGGCTTTCACGGCGTCGAGCTCGCCGCGAAGCTCGGATTGGGTGATATGGCTCTTGTCACAGAATGCTGCCTAATCTGAGGCGCGTCGGGGTCACGCGTCCGCTGCACGCGCTTGTCAGGCGACCCTTGCAGTCAAGGCTCCAACAGGGCTCCGAGTTTGCCAAGGACCTCATCGCTCGCCTCCGCGCGAAGCCGGCCAACGAATTCAGCCTTTCGCGCGCGCCAATCCAGACTCTTTACCTGATCAGCCAGAACGACGCCACCGATCGGCAGACCCTGCGGGACCGCCACTTCAAAAGGGTAGCCCTTCACCTGACTTGTGATCGGACAGAACAGACCGCGGCCGACCCTTCCGTTGTACGACTTGGGCGAGACGACAACGGCCGGCCTGCGCCCAGCCTGCTCGTGGCCCGCCTGAGGATTCAGGCTGATCCAAACGATATCGCCACGCTCGGGTACGTACGCCACTTGCGCCTACCAGGCCTCTCGACCAATGGGCTGCCCGGATTCCACCTCGGCATGCCGGTTTCTCGTCGTCACCTTGGACATTAGCGAGCGCAGTTGCCACCGTGGCCGAACTGCTGAGACTCGGAGAGTGCCTTTTTCCAGAGACACCTCGACCTCGGTTGCCAGTTTCAATCCTGCGCCCTCCGCGAAGGGCTTGGGGATTCTCACCGCCAGACTGTTGCCCCACTTCTGAACCCTGGTCCGCATGACACCTCCGTATCTACAATGACTCTACCACGCAGGGTCCAGGGGCCGCACAATGGCGGCCACACGTCGACTGACGATTCGCCTAACGGGCCCCGGGGCAGCAACGAGCGAAAAGCACGAGGCGATGGGCGAGTCCGCTGCACGCGCTTGTAAGGCACCGGGGTACGCAACCGACTTGCGGTCATCGCGAAGGCGACACGTCGTTCCAGATGTCGATAACGCACTTCCATGCGCCGTCCTTCTCCCGCCGCCAGACCGCTACAGCCTTTCCCTCCACCGTGACCTGCTTGCCACCGGGCGCGCTGAACGTAACGCGGTTGGTGCCGGCGGTGTAGGCAATATCGCCGCTGCGCGACACTGCAACGGTCGTCGTCTTCCAGGAAATGCTGAAGCCGGGAGTTTGGAAGCTCTTCGCCACGAACTCTCGAATGGCCGATCTTCCAGCCACGGCAGGACCTCCCGGCGGGAAGACAATCGCGTCGTCGGCCCAAAAAAAAGCAACCCGGTCGACATCACGGTCCTGCGCCGCCTGCGACCATTCCGCATCGAGTCGCAGAATTTGAGACTGTACATCGACCTGGCTACCTGCCGACGCACAGCCTGTGCACGCGAGCAACACTCCGGCGATTACGAGACCAACGAACCGATTCATGCCCTACCTCCTGATCGAACAGCTGGTTCAACGCACCTTCCGCCGCCTATTAACGGGCGGCGGGTCAGCGGCGAGCGAAGAGGCGAAGCCGATGAGCGAGTTCGCTGCACCCGCTTGTTAGGCGTCACGTTGAAGACCAGTGAATTGGCACCGTTGCGTTCACCCCCTCGCTTGGCGTGCCGTGCGAAACGCCCATATGCAAAGGCTGCCGGCGACGACGACCGCAAGCCAAGAGATCCAGACCGGTACATCTTGAGTGCCAACCTGTGTGGGTATTTGAAGAACGGCCCTCATCGCCTGGAGCGCAGCGATGATGCCAAAGACGCTGCCGGACACTAACGCATAGCTGTTGCTCTTCATCAGAAACCTCCTTTGAGCCAAACGGCGTTGCAGTGATGCCTAACCGTCGGACGTTGCGCGGCGAAGCCGAGCGAGCGAAGCGAACGGCCCGAGCGAATGCGAGGGCGGCCAGTCCGCTGCAGCGCCATGTTGGGCGGCAGAAACAACAGCGCAGCACCTACGGCTTGCAGGGCCTTAGCTCGATCGCGTAGATCCCTTTCGGCTATACCATCGTCAAAATGCCGCGCTGTGGCGGCGCAGCGCGAACTGGAGCAGCCCATCCCTACCGATACCGGACGGCGCCTATGCTCTTTTGAAAGCGAGCCGCGCTCCACGGCCTCCTCGGTGCTCGATCGCCATCTCTGATCATGGTCATTGGATGTTCTGGTTCAAGTGGAACCAGTTGTCCGGATCGTACTTCGCCTTGAGCTCTTTGAGCCGCGGGTAGTTCGGCCCGTACGCCGCGGCCAC
>JANMPW010000264.1:0-18633 GCA_031370065.1 Acidobacteriota bacterium | reverse complement strand
CTCGAGGAGCGGGCCAAGGAAATGTCGGTGTCGGCGACCGATGAGGAAGTCGAGGTCGCGGTCGCCCGCGTGAAGCAGCAGTACAACCTGGCCACGGACGCCGAGTTCGACGCCTCGCTCGGTCAGTCGGGGATGACGCGCGACGAGCTCAAGCGCCAGATGCGCCAGACCATCACTCTGCAGAAGGTCATCGGCCGCGACGTCACCTCGCGGATGGACCAGTCCGACGACGCGCTGCGGCTCGAGTACGAGCGCCGGAAAGAGCAGTTCTACGCGATCCCCGAATCGGCTCATGTGGCCGAGATCGTGCTCAAGTTTTCGCCTTCGGACGCGGAGGCGCGGCAGCAGGCGGTCGTCTCGATCGAAGAGATCCGCGTCAAGATCAAGGGCGGCGCGCCGTTCGCCGATCTCGCGAAGCAGTCGTCGGAAGGGACCACGAAGGACAAGGGCGGCGACCTCGGCGTCGTCGCCAAGGGCGAGCTCGTCGAGGCCCTGGATGCGGCCGTCTTCGTGACGCCGGCCCAGGAATACCCGGCGCCGGCGCTGCTGTCCGGCTCGATCCACCTCTTCCACGTCACCGACCGCAGGCCGGCAGGGTTCAAGCCGTTCTCCGAGGTCAAGGACGACCTGCGCAAGCGGATCTCCGACGAGATGTACGAGAAGCGGTTCACCGAGTACATGGACAAGCTGCGCCGCGACGCCTTCGTGAAGATCTACGTTCCGGAGCTCGCGAAGCTGGATGAGAAGAAGGCGTCGTAGGGGCGGGGCAAGCCCGACACGCGGGCGGGCTCAGGGCCGCCCCTACGAAGACTTTCCAGATCGCTGATCGCTCGCTGGCATGCGCCTCCGCCTCCCCCTTCCGCCGGGCTTCTCCTTCGACGCCGTGGTCCGCTCGCACGGTTGGTATGACCTGCCGCCGTTTTCCTACGACGCAGAGCGCGGCGAGCTCACGACGGGCGCCGGGCCGGCGGCCTGGACGTTCCGCGTCCGGGACGGGCGGCTCGAGGTTGCGGGTCAGGGCGGCGACGCGCGCTCGATCCGGGCGATGACGCGGCGCGTCTTTTCGCTCGACGTGGAGCTTTCCGATTTCGACGCCGCGTTGGGTAATGAGCCGGCGCTGCGACGGGCGCTGGCCCGCGGGGGCGGTCGGATGCTGCGCGCACCCACGCTCTTCGAAGACGCCGTGAAGATGCTGCTGACGACCAACTGCTCCTGGGCGGCGACGCGTGGCATGGTGCAGCGGCTCGTGGCCCTGACGGAGGACGGCGCGTTTCCCGGCCCGGAGGCGCTGGCCCGAATGTCTCCGGGTGCGCTGCGCGAGAAGATCCGCTGCGGTTATCGCGCTGGCGCGCTGTCCCGGTTTGCGCGCCGCGTTGCCTCCGGGCGGCTGGATCTCTCGGCGTGGGAGCGGCGCGAGACGCCGGCGACCGAGGTGCGCGAGGCGATTCTGGCCGAGCACGGGTTCGGGCCCTATGCTGGCGAGGGTCTCTTGCGCGTCCTCGGCCGGCACGAGTACCTGGCGCTCGACTCGTGGATCCGGAAGCAGTATCGGCGCTTCTACCCGGGCCCCGCGAAGACGGCCGACGGCGCGATCGCCCGCCGCTACGCGCGCTACGGCGACTTCAAGGGCCTGGCGCTGTGGCTCGACATGACGCGCGACTGGCACGAAGGCAAAGAGGCCATCTGGCCGTGAGTCTTCGACTGCACACGACCTTGGGCAGAACGCTTACGCCCGTTTAACGCTCCTAATTTTTTTAGGCAAACTTCTTCTCTTGACTAATAAACCACGGCACTCCTAACATCCGCCCAGTGGCCGGATCTGGCTAAAAGTGGGAGAAAGTGGTCCCGGAACTCAAACGGGACGACATCAAACGGATGGATCGCTTTCGTGGAAGCGCGCAGGCCCGTCTCGACGAGAAGGGCCGGCTGAAGGTGCCGAATCTCTTCCGTCAACAGATCGAAGAGGCGTTCGGCCGCGACGTCTTTGTGACCTCGCTCCACGGGCGCAACTTTCTCCTGTATCCCCTTCCGATCTGGCGCGCACTCGAAGAGAAGCTGGCCGAGCTGCCGGCGATCCATCGCGCGAAGAACAAGTTCCTCGAGCGCGTCAATTACTACGGCCAGGACGGGGCGATCGACGGGCAGGGGCGCATCCTCGTGCCGCAGATCCTGCGCGACACCGCGAAGCTCGCCGCCGATGTCGTCGTGACCGGAAATATCGACCACCTCGTCGTCTCCGACCACGCCGCGCTCGCGAAGAAGCTCTCGACCGAGGACTTCGGGCCCGAGGACTACGACGAACTGTCGAAGCTGCTGCTGTGAACGTGAATCGTAAAACGTGAAACGTGAAATGAGGGGGCCAGGCCGATTGAAACGCACGCGCACATTCCGGTTCTCCTCGAGGAGGTCGTCGGGCTGCTCGCACCCGAGCGCGGCGGATTCTTCGTGGACGCAACGCTCGGGGCGGGCGGGCACGCGGAGGCCCTCCTCGCGCGCGGGCCGGACATCCGGCTGCTCGGAATCGACCGCGATCCGGACGCCCTCGCTCACGCGCGCGCGCATCTCTCCCGCTTCGCCGGCCGCGTGGAGCTCGTCGAGGCCGACTTCGGCGAGCTGGATCGCGTGCTCGGCGAATTTCCGGCGCCCGACGGCATCCTCGCGGACCTCGGGGTCTCTTCGATGCAGCTCAACGAGGCGGAGCGGGGATTCTCCTTTCGCCGCGATGGGCCTCTGGACATGCGCATGGAAAAAAGCGGCCGCAGTGCGGCCGACATCGTCGCAACCGCGTCGGTCGAGGAACTGACACGGATTTTCCGTGATTTTGGGGAGGAGCGAATGGCGGCAAAGATCGCGCGCGGGATTGTGGTGGAGCGGACCCGTGGGCCCATCGTTACCACCCGGCAACTCGCGAGGGTCGTCGCGCAACAGAAGGGCGGCCGGGAGAAGATCGATCCGGCCACGCGGGTCTTCCAGGCCCTTCGGATCGAGGTCAACCAGGAGCTGCAGGCGCTCGCCCGTTTTCTCTCGGCCGCGGTCAGCCGCCTGAACGGGGGCGGCCGCCTCGCGGTCATCTCGTATCACTCGCTCGAGGACCGCATGGTCAAGGAGGCCTTCCGCCGCGATTCAGGCGTGTGCCTGTGCCCGCCCAAGATGCCCGCATGCGTGTGCGGGGCCCGCAAGGCGCTCCAGGTCCTGACGCGCCGGCCCCTGCGGCCCGGGGAGGCCGAGCTGCATCGCAATCGCCGCTCGCGCAGCGCGCGCCTGCGGGTGGCGGAGAAGATCGCCGCGGGAGACGATCTCGCGGCGCTGGAAGCGGTGGCGATCTGACGATGGCGGTGCGGCCGTGAGCACGAAACTGCCCCACACCCCGGCCCTCTCCCGTGGAGAGAGGGAGAGTGCGAGGCGACGCTGGGCGTCGCGACGACCGTGAGCACTTTGTACGCCCAGACGAAGCGCGTCGAGAACCTGCACCTGACGCGCGAGCGCGACCGGCGGCGGGGCCGGGAGCTCGCGACCTTTCTGCTCGCGGGCCTTCCGGTCGCGTGCGCGCTGCTTGGATTCGCGGCACTCCACGTCGAGACCGTCCGGGTCGGGTACCTGCGCGAGGCGCGGCAGAAGACGATGGCGGAGTTGACCGAAGAGAACCGGCGTTTGCGCGCGGAGCTCGGCCGGGCGTCTTCGCCGGACCGAGTGGCCTCGCTCGTGCAGAGGAAGGGCCTGCGGCCGCCTCATCCCGGACAGGTCCAGTACGTCGAGGCGCCGGGAGACAAGCCGCGGTGAACGGAGTCCGGCGCGGCCGAACGCGCCTCTTCGCGCTCATCCTCACGGTATGGGCCGCGGTCGTGGTTGCGCGCCTCGCGCAAATCCAGATCGCGCAGGGCTCCCGCTACCGGGCGAGAGCGCAGCGCCAGCAAGAGCGGCGCATCGAGATTGCGGGCTCCCGCGGATCGATCCTCGATCGCGAGGGGCGCGATCTGGCCGTGTCCGTCGAGGCGTCCTCCGTCTACGCGATCCCGGACGACGTTCAGAAGCCGCGCGCGACGGCGCAGGCGCTCGCGTCGCTGCTCGGGATGCCGGCGCCCGAGATCCTCGAGAAGCTGGGATCCGAGAAAGGGTTCGTCTGGATCCGGCGCCAGGTCGACGTGGACGCGGCCGAGAAGGTCCGAGCCCTGAAGCTTCCGGGCATCCACTTCGTGGTGGAGCCCAAACGGTTCTACCCGAAGGGCCGCCTCGCTTCGGCGGTGCTCGGCTTCGTCGGCACCGACGGCGGAGGCCTGGCCGGGCTCGAGCACCTCTACGACAGCGCCATTCGGGGCAAGCCGGGCGAGATGGTCGCGCTGACGGACGCGCGCCGCAGCCGCTACGGCGAGGCGGAAACCGCGAACAGCCGGCCGGCCGAGGAGGGCTCGTCGCTCGTGCTCTCGCTCGACTCGGGCGTGCAGTTCGCGGCGGAGCACGAGCTCGCCGCGGCGATGGCGGAGCACCGCGCGAAGTCCGGCAGCGTGGTGGTGCTCGATCCGTGGAACGGCGAAGTCCTCGCGATGGCCTCCGCCCCCGATTTCGACCCGAACGAGTTCGGACGATTCCCCGCCGAGGCGCGGCGCAACCGCGTCATCGCCGACTGCTACGAGCCGGGCTCCACCTTCAAGATCGTCACGGGCGCGCTCGCCCTCGACGAGGGCGTCGTCTCGCTCGACGAGATCATTGATACGGGAGACGGAACGATCCGCGTGGCCAACACCACGATCCAGGAAGCCAGGGGGCATCACTACGGCGCGCTCACGCTCGGCGGCATCTTCGAGCACTCCTCCAACATCGGCATCATCCGGGTCGGCCTGCGGCTCGGGGCGCGGCGTCTCTACGAAGGGGCGCGCGCCTTCGGCGTGGGGCAGTTGACCGGCGTCGACCTGCCGGGCGAAAACTCCGGCATCCTCCGCCCGCTCCCGCGCTGGTCGGGCCTTTCGAACGCCGAGATCTCGATGGGCCAGGAGGTCTCCCTGAACGCCCTGCAGCTGGCGCGCATCACCGCGATCGCGGCCAACGGCGGCCGTCTCGTCCAGCCGCACCTCGTGACGCGGATCGTGGCTCCCGGCGGCGCCGTTCGGCCCGTCGCGGTCGCCGAGCCAGTCCGCGTGATCTCCGAAGCGACGGCGCGCTCGATCTCCCGCATCCTCGTCGGCGTCGTCGAGCACGGCACCGGCGCCAACGCGGCGATCCCGGGCTTCCTCGTGGCCGGCAAGACGGGCACGGCGCAGAAGGCCGGGGTGGGCGGGTACGGCGCCGGCCGGCACGTGCCGAACTTTGCCGGCTTCGCGCCGGCCGATCACCCGCGCTGCGTCGCCGTGGTCGTGCTCGAGGACCCGCAGGGCAAGTACTACGCAGCGGAGGTTGCCGCCCCGCTCTTCGCGCGCGTCATGTCGCAGGCGCTCGGGATCCTGCGTGTGGCGCCGCGCGAGCAGCAAGTGCCTGCGACCGTCCTCGCCGAGGCGGCCCCCCGCGAACCGCGCTATCCGAGCGGCGTCGTGGCGGTCGCGCGCCGTGCGTCGGACGAGGTTACGGCGGAGGCCGCCGGCCGCACGCCGAGCGCGCTCGGGATGTCCGCTCGACAGGCGCTGGCGGTGTTCGCGCGCCTCGGGGTTCTCGCGCGGCTGCAGGGCTCAGGGTTCGTCGTCGCCCAGGATCCACCGCCGGGCTCTCCGGTCCACCGGGGCTCGGTGCACACCCTCTTCCTTGCCGATAGCGCGGCGGCGCCGGGCCGGGCGGCCGGGCGTCGCGCGGAGGAGACGGCACCGCCTCCGTCGGCTCCGTGAAATTGATGGACCTCGCCGCCGCCCTCGAGGGCGCCGATATCGCTCCCGCGGCGCAGGATCTCCAGGTCCTTCGTGTGACGAGCGACTCGCGCCGGGTCGCGGCCGGCGATCTCTTCGTCGCGATCCGGGGCGCGAAGTCCGACGGCCTCGTGCACGCCGAGGACGCCATCCGCCGCGGCGCCGTCGCGGTCGTGAGCGACCGCCCCGCGCCCGCCGGCGTCGCCGTGCCCTGGATTGGAGTCGCCGCGCCTCGCCGGGCGCTGGCGCTCGCCGCCGCGCGCCTCCACGGCAATCCCGCGGAGAAGCTCGTGCTCGCCGGCGTGACGGGCACCAACGGCAAGACCTCGACGACGATGTTGCTCGAGTCGATCCTCGAGCGCCGCTACGGATCGGCGGGGTTCCTCGGCACGGTGGGCTATCGGACGCCGAGGCGCCGGATCGAGGCCGACCGCACGACGCCGGAAGCCACGCTGATCCAGGAGCTGCTGGCCGAAATGGTGGCCGGCGGCGCGAGGGCCGCGGCAATGGAGGTGTCCTCCCACGCGCTCGCCCTCGACCGCGTGGAGGGCTGCCGGTTCGACGTCGCGGTGTTCACGAACCTGACGCGGGACCACCTCGACTTTCACGGCGACATGGAGTCCTACTACCAGGCCAAGAAGCGCCTCTTCGAGCTGCGCAAGCCGGGAGCGTGCGGCGTCATCAACGCGGACGATGCCTTCGGAGCGAGGCTGCTCGCGGAGGCGGCGCCGCCGCTCGCGAGCTTTTCGCCTTCGGGCGCTGCCGCGGAGTTTCGCGCCGAAAAAAGCCGCTGCGACCTGTCCGGCGTCGACTTCGATCTCGCCTTTCCGGGGGGGCGGCTCGCGATCACCTCGCCGCTGCTCGGCCGGTTCCAACTCTCGAACCTCGCCGGGGCCGCGACGGCGGGGCTCTGCCTCGGCATTCCGGCGGCGGACATCGCCTCGGGCGTCGCGACCGTGACGAACGTCCCGGGGCGGCTCGAACGCGTCGAGGCGGGTCAGTCGTACCCGATCCTCGTCGACTACGCGCACACGCCCGACGCCCTCGAGCGACTGCTGCAGGCGGTGCGGGAACTGACGGGCAGGAAGATCGTCCTCGTGTTCGGCTGCGGGGGAGACCGGGACCGCGGCAAGCGCGCGCCGTTGGGCGAGATCGCCGGACGGCTCGCGGACATTGCCATCGCCACGTCCGACAACCCGCGGTCCGAGGACCCGGAGGCGATCCTGAAGGACGTCGAGGCGGGCCTTTCCGCCTCCGGCGCGACGAAATACCTGAAGATCGCCGACCGCGGCGAGGCGATCCGGCAGGCGATCGAGCTCGCCAATCCCGGCACGGTCGTCGTCATTGCCGGCAAGGGTCACGAGACGACGCAGGTCATCGGCGCACGCGAGGTCCCGTTCGACGACCGCAAGGTCGCCGCCGACTTCGCGGGGCGCTCGTGAACTTCACGCTGGCGGAAGTGGCTGCGGCCGCCGGAGTCCGGGCCGAGGGCGCGGCCGCGCTCTCGGGCGTCGTTGTGGACTCGCGGCGTGTGCGCCCGGGCGACCTCTTCGTCGCGATCCGCGGGGCGCGCGTGGACGGCCATGATTACGCGCGGGACGCTGCGGCGCGCGGCGCGGGGGCGATCCTCGGGGAGCGCAGGCCCGAGGGGCTTCCGGCGGGCTTCCCGGCCGTGATCGTGCCGCAATCGGTGGATGCGCTTCGGAGCCTCGGCGTGGCGGCGAAGAAGAAGATGGGCTTCCGGCTCGCCGCGATCACGGGTTCGGCGGGCAAGACGACCACGAAGGACTTCACGGCGGCGATGCTGTCGCGCCGCTTCGCCGTCGAGAAGACTCCCGGAAACCAGAACAGCCAGATCGGCTTTCCTATGTCGGTCGTCAACCTGCCGCGCAGCCCCGAGTGGATGGTGGGCGAGATGGGCCTCTCGGAGGCGGGCGATCTTTCGAAGCTCTCGCGAGCCTTCGAGCCCGACGTGGTGGCGATTCTCCTCGTGGCCGCCGCGCACCTGCAGTTTTTCGCATCGCTCGACGCCATCGCCGACGGCAAGGCCGAGATCCTCGAGGGCCTGAAGCCCGGAGGCACCTTCGTCGCAAACGCCGACGACCCGCGTGTCGCCGCCATCGCCTCGCGGCACCGCGGCCGCGTCGTGCGGTTCGGCCGATCGGCCACTGCCGACGTCACGGCGAAGGACGTTGTCGCGGAGCCGGACGGCAGCCAGTTCCGCCTCGCGACGCCCGAGGGCGAGGCGGCCGTGCACCTGCCGGTCGCGGGCCCTCACCAGGTCGGCAACTTTCTCGCGGCCGCCGCGATCGCGTTCGCCGTCGGCGTTCCCGCGGCCGAGTGCGCGGCTGCTTCCGCCGGGCTGCGTCCGGCCCCTCACCGCGGCGAGCTCGTGCGCCACGCCTCCGGAGCCCTCCTCTTCGACGACGCATACAACGCCAATCCGTCGTCGATGCGCGCCGCGCTCGAGACGCTCGCGACGCTGCCCGCGCGCCGCCGCATCGCGGTGCTCGGCGACATGCTGGAGCTTGGGGCCGAGCAAGAGCGGTGGCACCGCGAGACCGGCGCCCTCGTGGCCGGGAGGGCCGACCTGCTCGTTTGCGTCGGGCCGCGCGCGCTGATCCTCGGCGAGGGTGCCATCGCGGCCGGACTGCCCTCGAGCGCGGTCCGCAGCGTGGCCTCCGCGGAGGAAGCGGCGCAGCTGCTCGCCGGCGAGCTCGCCTCGGGCGACGCCGTGCTGTTCAAGGCCTCGCGCGCGATCGGCCTCGATCGCGCGGTTGCCGTGCTGACGGAGAGGGCCTGATCGCGTGCTGTACTGGCTGCTCTATCCGCTGGCGGGCCGCTTTCCGGTCTTTAACGTGTTCCGCTACATCACGTTTCGGACCGCAATGTCGGCGGTGACGGCGCTGTCCGTGGCGCTCGTCCTCGGCCCGGCGATGATCCGGTTCCTGCGGCGCGCCCAGATCGGCCAGTCGATCCGTGCCGAGGGCCCCAAGACGCACCTCGCGAAGGCGGGCACTCCGACGATGGGGGGCCTCCTCATCATTCTCGCCGTGGTTTTGGCCACGCTGCTCTGGATGGATCTGTCGAACCGCTTCGTGTGGATCGGGCTCGCGACCCTCCTCGGCGTTGGCGCGGTGGGATTTGCCGACGACTGGGTGAAGGTGACCAAACGCCGCAGCCTCGGGCTCACCGGGCGGGGCAAGCTGGTGCCGCAGTTCCTGATGGCGTTGGCCGTCGCCTTCGCGATCGAGCAATGGGCGGGGCACGGGGCCTTTTCGACGGTCGTCTCCTTCCCGTTCCTGAAGAAGCTGCTCCTCGACCTCGGCGTCCTCTATATTCCGTTCGTGGCCGTCATCGTGGTCGGTTCCTCCAACGCCGTCAACCTGACGGACGGGCTCGACGGTCTCGCGACGGGCGCGGTCGGGATCGCGGCGGGCACCTATGCGCTGCTGGCGTACGTGACGGGCAACGCGGTCGCCGCGCGTTACCTGCAGATCCCGTTCATCCCGCAATCGGGCGAGCTCGCCGTCTTCTGCGGCGCGCTCGTGGGGGCCTGCCTCGGCTTCCTGTGGTTCAACTGCCATCCGGCCGACGTCTTCATGGGCGACGTCGGCGCGCTGCCGCTCGGCGCGGCCATCGCTGCGGTCGCCGCGATGACGAAGCAGGAGATCCTGCTCGCGATCGTCGGCGGCCTCTTCGTGCTCGAGGCGCTGTCGGTGATCATCCAGGTGTTCTCGTTCAAGACCACGGGGCGCCGCGTGTTCAAGATGGCGCCGCTGCACCACCATTTCGAACTGATGGGCTGGGCCGAGTCGCGGGTCATCATCCGGTTCTGGATCCTCGCGCTCTTCTTCGCCGTGCTCGGGCTCTCGACGCTGAAGCTGCGATGAGCGCGCGGCCCATGACCCATTCCGCCGTCGGCCCGCCCGAAACGCTTCCGCGGCGGGTCGCCGTCCTCGGCTTCGCGAGGAGCGGCCGGGCGCTCGCCGAGGCGCTCGCCGCGCGCGGGGTCGCCGTGACGGTCGGCGATAGCCGGCCCGAAGCCGAGTTCGACGGGCTGGAGGTCCATCGGGCCCGCGGCGTGCGCTTCTTCTTCGGAGGGCCCCCGCCCGAGTTCCTGGCGGACGCCGACTGGCTCGCGGTTTCTCCCGGCGTGCCAATCGACGTGGCGCCCGTCCGGGATGCGCGTGCGCGGGGCATCCCCGTTCTCTCCGAGATCGAGGCCGCATGGCGGATCGCCGAGGCCGAGGCGCCGGGAATGCACCGCTGGATCGCGGTCACCGGAACCAACGGCAAGTCCACGACGACCACCTGGATCGCCGAGGTCCTGAAGCGGGCGGGCCGGCCCGTGGCCCTCGCGGGCAACATCGGCGCGCCGCTCTCGGGCTTCCTGTCGGAGCCCTTGCCGCGCGACTTCGTGTGCGAGGTTTCGTCCTTCCAGCTCGAGGGCGTCGAACGCTTCCGGCCCCACGTGGCCGTTCTCACGAACATCACGCCGGACCACCTCGACCGGTACCCGGGTTTCGCCGAGTACGCGGCGGCCAAGGCGCGCCTCTTCGCACGGCAGGAGCCGGACGACTTCGCCGTCATCAATGCCGACGACACTGCCTCGCGCACGATCGTCACTTGCGCCCGGCGCGTGCTCTTCTCGCGGCGCGGCCGCCCCGCCGGCGCGGGCCCGGCCGCGTGGCTCGAGGCGGGCGAGCTCGTCTCGGACGTGGCCGCGCCGAGGCACGCCGTCGTCGCCTTGGAGCGGCTCGCACTTGCCGGCGCGCACAACCTGGAGAACGCGCTCGCCGCGCTCGCGACGGCCGAATGCCTCGGGGCGCCGGAGAAGGCGATCGTCTCCGCATTGACGTGCTTCGAGGGCCTCCCGCACCGCAGCGAGCGCGTGGCCGAGTCCGGCGGCGTGCGCTGGGTGAACGACTCCAAGGGCACGAACGTGGACGCGACGGCGAAATCGCTCGAGGGGTACGCGCCGGGCAGCGTGCTCCTCATCCTCGGGGGCCGCGACAAGCACGGCGACTTTGCCGCGCTTACGGAGCTCGTGCGCAGGAATGCCCGGGTCGTGCTGACGATCGGCGAGGCCGCGCCCGTCATCGAGCAGGCCCTCGCCGGTGCCGCGCCCATCGAGCGCAGCACGACGATGGAGAACGCCGTCGCGCGCGCCGCCGAGCTCGCGCGGCCGGGCGACACGGTGCTGCTTTCGCCTGCCTGCGCCTCCTTCGACCAGTATCGGAACTTCGAGGAGCGGGGACGGCATTTTGCGGAGCTCGCGCGGCGAGCGGCGGTCTGACATGGCGCGCAAGCTCACTTCCGACAAGGTCCTCTTCGTCGCTCTCGTGGCGCTGTCGCTCTTCGGCTGCGTGATGATCTACAGCGCGTCGGCCGTTTCGGCGGGAGAAACGTCCGGCAACCCGTACCGTTACCTCGTCAAGCAGATCGCCGCCCTGATCCTCGGAGGCATCGCAGCCTTCGTCGTCTATCGGACGGACACAGGCTCTTCGGACGCCCGTGGGTGGTTTACGGCGCGTATGGGGCGACGCTCGGCCTCACGGTCTTCGCGCTCTTCCGCCCGCCCATCAACGGCGCGCGCCGATGGATCCCGCTCGGTCTGACGATGTTCCAGCCCTCGGAGCTTCTGAAAGTGGCGCTGGTGCTGTTGCTGGCCCATCAACTTGCGCGGAAGTCCGAGAAGGCCGGCGATCCCGAGCGAGCGCTCGTGCCCGCGCTCGTCTTCTCGGGCCTGGCGGCGGGCGTGGTCGTCCTGCAGCCGGATCTCGGCACGGCCGTCTGCTATGTGATGCTCTGCGCGGTCCTGCTCTGGCTCGCGGGGGCGCGGGCGCGATGGTTCGCGTTCGGCGCCCTCGGGATGGTTCCCCTGCTTTCCGCGCTGATGCTTTCGGCCGACTACCGGCGGGCCCGCATCCTGTCGTTCCTGAATCCGGAGGCCGATCCCCTGGGCACGGGCTTCCAGGCCATCCAGTCGCTCATCGCGGTGGGCGCGGGGGGCTGGTTCGGCAACGGCCTCGGCGGCAGCCGGCAGAAGCTTTTCTTCCTGCCTTTCCCGCACACCGATTTCATTTTTGCCATCGTGGGCGAGGAACTCGGCTTCATCGGGGCGCTCGGCGTCGTGGCGTGCTTCGGGATCGTGGGGTGGCGGGGGCTGCGCGCCGCGCGGCGCGCGCCGGACGCCTTCGCCGGATTCCTCGCGGCCGGCGCGACGGCGATGATCGTCGTGCAGGCGGCGATCAATCTCTCCGTCGTCCTCGCGCTCGTTCCGACCAAGGGCATCCCGCTGCCCTTCGTGTCCTACGGCGGCTCCTCGCTGATCGCCTCCTGGATCGCCGGCGGGCTCATCCTGAACATCTCGCAGCACGAGGTCCCGGAAAGGGGATGACAAGAGTTCGAAGTTCGGATTTCGGAAGTCGGATTGACCTGGAACCTGAAACCGGGAATATGGAACCTCAATGAAGCACCTCGGCGTCTACGTCATCGCTGCGGGCGGCACTGGCGGCCACATCATCCCGGGCATCGCGCTGGCCAACGAGATCCGTGCGCAGAAACCCGGCGTGGCGATCGTTTTCGTCGGCACGGCGCAGGGCCTCGAGTCCAAGATCGTGACCGCCGCAGGCTACCCGCTCGAGCTGGTCGATGCGTCGGGGTTCGTGGGCAAGACCCTGACCAACCAGATTCAGTCCCTCGCCCGCCTGCCGAAGGGCTTCTTCGAGGCGCGCGCGCTCCTGAAGAAGCATCGGGCGCGCGCCGTCGTTGGCGTGGGCGGTTACGTGACGGTTCCGGTGCTGCTCGCCGCGCGCTCGCTCGGCATCCCGACGCTGATTCACGAATCGAACGCGCGGCCGGGAGTCGCCAACCGCTTTCTGAACCGGTTCGCCACGCGGACGGCCGTCGGCCTCGCGGCCGCAAACAGGCACCTGCGCAAGGCCGGCGTCGTCACGGGAACGCCCGTCCGCCGCGAGTTCTTCGAGATTCCGCCGCTCGACCTGGATGCCGCCACACGGCGCCTGCTCGTCTTCGGCGGCAGCCAGGGGTCGCGGGTCATCAACCGGGCCGTGGCGCGGGCCGCCGTGCTGCTCGAAAAATCCGGCCTCGAGGTCATCCACCAGACGGGCGATAAGGATCTGACCGGGACGCGGCAGCGCTACACGCGCATGCCGGCCAACTGGAAGCTCGAGGCGTTTCTCCCGAAGCTCTGGGAGCAGATGGCGGCGGCCGACCTCGTGCTCTCGCGCGCGGGGGCGATGACGGTGTCGGAGCTTGCCGCCGCGGGCCGGCCCTCCATCCTCGTGCCGTTCGGCGCCGCGGCGGCCGGACACCAGCTCGAGAACGCCCGCGCACTCTCCAAGGCCGGAGCGGCCGTCGTGATCGACGAGAAGGACCTCGATGCCGAGAGCCTCGCCGGGACGGTCGTGGAACTCCTGAGGGACCGCGCGCGTCTGACCGCGATGGGGCAGAAGGCCAGATCGCTCGCCCGGCCCAACGCCGCGGCGGACCTGGCGAAGCTCCTCTTCGAGGCGGAGGCCGCCCGGTGAGGTTCCTGCGGCTGCGGCGCCTTCACTTCGTGGGCGCGGGGGGCGTCGGCATGAGCGGCATCGCGGAGATCCTGTTGCTGGCGACGCCGCTCGAAATCTCCGGCTGCGACCTCGCCCGGTCGGACGTCACCGCGCGCCTCGAGAAGCTCGGCGCGAAGATCTCGATCGGGCATGACCCCGCGCATCTGGCCAGCGCGGACCTCGTCGTCATCTCGTCGGCCGTGGCCGAGTCGAACGCAGAGGTGGCCGCGGCGCGCGCGCGGGGTATCCCGGTGATCCGCCGCGCGGAGATGCTCGGCGAGATCATGCGCCTGAAGCAGGGGGTCGCCGTGGCCGGCACGCACGGGAAAACGACCACCACGTCGCTGACGGGAATGGTGCTGACCGAAGCGGGCTTCGATCCCACGATCGTCGTTGGCGGGCAGGTGCACATTCTGGGGACAAACGCGCGTCTGGGCAAGGGCGACTACCTCGTCGCGGAGGCGGACGAGTACGATCGTTCCTTCCTGGAGCTCACGCCCGTCGTCGCGGTGATCACGAACGTCGAAGCCGATCACCTCGACACCTACCGGGACCTCGACGACATCGTCGACGCGTTTACGACGTTCGCCAACCGCGTCCCCTTCTTCGGCGCCGTCGTGGCCTGCGTGGACGACGCCGGCGTAAGGAGGCTACTTCCCAGGATCAAGAAGCGCGTCGTGACCTACGGCGAGTCGCCCGAGGCCCTCCTCGCGGCGAAGAGCGTCCGGCTCGAGGCCACCTCGACGATGTTCGACGTGTGGGACGCGGCGGAGGGCCGCCTCGGCTCCGTGCGGCTCCGGCTTCCCGGGCGGCACAACGTGTCGAACGCGCTCGCGGCGATCGCCGTGGGGCGGGAGTTGCTCATCCCTTTCGAAACGATCGCCCGCGCGCTGGCCGCGTTCACGGGCGTGGTGCGGCGCTTCGAGTTGAAGGGCGAGCGCGACGGCGTGCTCGTCGTGGACGACTACGCGCACCATCCGACGGAGATCCGCGCGACCCTCGCGGCCGCGCGCCAGGTCTATCCGGAGCGGCGTCTCGTCGCCCTTTTCCAGCCGCACCTTTTCTCGCGCACACGCGACTTCACCGAAGACTTCGGCGCGGCACTCGCCGCGGCCGACGTGAACATCGTCATGGACGTCTATCCCTCGCGCGAGCGCCCGATCCCGGGCGTGACGGGCGAGCTCATCGCGGACGCTGCCCGTCGGGCGGGGCACACGAGGGTCACCTATACCCATGATAAGAAACGAGTTGTGGACTACCTGGAGCAGACGCTCGGGCCCGGGGATCTGTTGGTGACCCTCGGGGCCGGGGATGTCGTCAAGTTCGGAGAGGAGTATCTCAAGCGTGGCCGGCGCGGGTAAGAAAGAAGCCCCGTTTCTTCGGCGCGGGGGCGTCGTCCCCCGCAAGCGCAAGAAGACGCCGACCGTGCGTCGGGTGGCGGTCGGTCTGGTCGCGCTCGTGGTGGCGTTCGGGCTCTTCCGGTTCGTGTCGGGCGCGCGTTTCTCCCTGCGCCGCTTTGAGGTGTCCGGCAATACGCATGCGCGCACGGAGGAGATCCTCGGCGCGGCGGCGGCGTGGAGCGGTAAGAACCTGCTCGCCCTCGACCTCGCGCCGCTCGCCAGCCGCCTGGCCGCGCATCCCTGGATCGAGCGCGTCACGCTCTCGAAGCGATTCCCCGACGGCCTTTCTGCGCGGATCACCGAGCGCAAGGCCGTCGCCCTCTACCGCGACGCTGAGCGATTCTGGTGGGTCGGCGCCGACGGAAACCTGATCGCCCCCTACGATCCGCGGGGCGACCGCACCGAGTACGTGATCGTGACCGGCGACCGGCGCGCGTTGCCGGAAGCCGTGGGATTGCTGGCACAGCTGCGCGCTGCGCGCCCCGACTACGTCGCCGCCCTCTCGGAAATCGCCTCGCTCCCGGACGGCGGATTCGGTATGATGGATGCGATTTTCCGAAGGCCGGTTCGCGTGCTTCGGGCAGACGCTCCGGAAAAGGTTCGCGCGTTGCTCGAGGCTCGGGGTTTTGTTGAAAGTCGCGGGTGGGAGGCACGGGCCATCGATCTCCGTTTTTCCGATCGCATCATTCTCGTCGGCGCGTACGGCGTGGGGAACCGTCTCTGATGCGAGACGGGAGACGGGAGACGGGAAACGGCAGAGGAATCGGCTTCGTCTCCCATCTTCCGTCTGCGGTTGTCCGGTCCCGGGTGCACTGAGATGGCCAAGCCCGAGAACTTCCTCGTCGCCTGCGACATCGGCACCTCGAAGATCTGCGTCCTGATCGGCGAGCAGAACCCCTCGGGCTCGCTCGACGTGATCGGCAAGGGCTCTTCGGCCAACCGGGGCACCCGCAAGGGCAACATCATCAACGTGGACGCCACGATCGAGGCCATCAAGCGGGCCGCCGAAGAGGCCGAGATCATGGCCGGCGTGCAGATTTCCCGCTCGTGGGTGGGGATCTCGGGCTCCCACGTGCGGTCCTTCAACAGCCGGGGCGTCGTCGCCGTGGCCGGGAAGGACCGGGAAATCACGAAGGAAGACGTCGCCCGGGTCATCGACGCGGCCCGGGGGGTCCAGATTCCCCAGGACCACGAGGTCGTTCACGTCGTGCCCCGCGACTTCGCGGTGGACGGCCAGGACGGCGTCGCCGACCCGCTCGGCATGATCGGGAGCCGCCTGGAGGCCGACGTCCACGTCGTGACGGCGCCGGTGGCGGTCACCCAGAACATCGTGACCTGCATAAACAAGGCGGGCATCGAGGTCGTGCAGCTCGTGCTCGAGCAGTTTGCCGCGGCCGAGGCCGTGCTGACGCCGGACGAGAAGGAGCTGGGTGTCTGCCTGGTGGACATCGGGGGCGGAACGACCGAGGTCGCCGTCTACCAGAAGGGGTCCATCGTCCACACGGCGGTCATCCCGATCGGCGGGGACCACTTCACCAACGATCTGGCGGTCGTGCTGCGCGCCCCGATCACCGACGCCGAGAGGCTGAAGAAGAAGTACGGCTGCGCGCTGCGCACGGCGGTGTCCGAGGACGAGATGGTCGAGGTCCCGATGGTCGGGGGCCGCGCGCCCAAGCTCTGCCCGCGCACGACGCTCGCGGACATCCTGCAGCCGCGCGCGGAGGAACTGCTCGGCCTGATCCACGACGACATCCAGCGGCTCGGCCTCGACAAGGAAGTCCGCTCCGGCCTGGTCCTGACCGGCGGCGGTTCGGAGCTCGAGGGCGTCGTCGAAATTGCCGAGGGAGTCTTCGACGGGCCGGTGCGCCGCGGGGTGCCGTCCGGGGTGGGAGGCCTCGTCGACGTAGTCTCGCGCCCGGAGTGGGCGACAGCGACCGGACTTTTGTTGTACGGTCACCGTTACAAGCCGGCGCGGCGGCGGGCGCGCGCCTTCGTTCACGCGGCCAACTCGGTTTCCCGCTTTATACGGGACTTCTTTTAATGACGACGAAAAAGCGGCGACGCAAGGAAGGACCCATGATCGAGTTCCTGGACGACGAGAACCCGAAGCTCTCGATCGAACTGGACGGGGGCGACGCCTCTCCGGCCACGATCCGCGTGATCGGCGTGGGCGGCGGCGGCTCGAACGCCGTCAACCGCATGATCGCCGCCGGTGTGAAGGGCGTCGAATACTTCGCCTGCAACACGGACCTCCAGGCCCTGCGCAAGTGCGCGGCGCCGAACAAGCTGCAGATCGGGTCGCGCCTGACCAAGGGCCTCGGCGCGGGCGCGGACCCCGACGTCGGCAGGAACGCGGCTCTCGAGGACCAGGAAAAGCTCGCCCAGGCGGTCAAGGGCGCGGACATGGTCTTTCTCGCGATGGGACTTGGCGGCGGCACGGGCTCGGGCGCGGGCCCGATCCTCGCCAAGCTCGCGGCCGAAGCCGGGGCGCTCGCGGTGGCCGTCGTCACCAAGCCCTTCGAGTTCGAGGGCAAGAAGCGCATGCGCCAGGCCGAGCGCGCCTCGCGCGAACTGCGCGACCACGTGGACACGCTGATCACGATCCCGAACCAGCGCCTGCTCGCGTTCGTCGAGAGGAACACGCCCCTCCAGGACTCCTTCAAGATCGCCGACGACGTGCTGCGCCAGGCGATCCAGGGCATTTCCGACCTCATCAACTGTCCGGGCGAGATCAACCTCGATTTCGCCGACGTGCGCAAGATCATGTCCGACATGGGCCGGGCGCTGATGGGCACCGCGATCGCGGACGGGGAGAACCGCGCGATCCACGCGGCGCAGGCGGCGATCTCGTCGCCGCTGCTCGAGGACGCCTCGATCGAGGGCGCGCGCGGCATCCTCATCAACATCACGGGCGGCGCGGACCTGACGCTCTTCGAGGTCACCGAGGCCGCCCAGATCATCCAGCAGGCGGCTGACCCCGAGGCCGAGATCCTCTTCGGCTGCGTGCACGACGAGCGGATGGCCGGCAGCGTCAAGGTCACCGTCATCGCCACCGGATTCGATCGCCTCGAGCGCGATCTCGCGGAGATCGAGGAAGATCCCAAGCCCTTGACCGTCGCCTCGAAGACCCTCCGGCCGCCGTTCCTGCGGGGCGATGATTCGGGTGGGTTCGGGCCAAACGCGTCCTCGCGGGACGATTTCGACATTCCGACGGTGCTGCGCCGGCAGATGGATTAGTCGGCCGCCGGAGCCGGGGCGTATAGTCTCTCCCTCCGAAGGGAGGGGTTATGCTCCGATTCCGACGCTTGCCGCTGCTCGCCCTGCCGCTTCTCTGGTCGTTCTCGCCTGCTCCCGAAGTCCCCGCGCAGGTCTTTCCGCACCCGGCGCGACCGGATCCCACCGCACAATTCGAGGCCCTGAAGGCGCAGCAGGCGATTCTGCAGTCGCCCAATCAGTTCGGCACCCAATGCTGCCAGATCCTGCAGATACCGGCGGCCTCCTTCACCCCGATCGACACGTCGATTGCCGGCTACACGTCTCTCGGCAGTACGACCGGGTATGTCACGCTAAATGCGGGCGCGGTGGTGGCCGAAGTCTGGGCGACCGTCACACTGCCGAGCGGGGCCGCCCTCGACTATCTGGATCTCTACCTGATCCATCAGCCCTTTGGCGACGTGCACGGTTCCTGGCGTGCTATGGAGGATGCCTACCGAAAGGGCAAGTTGCGCGCCATTGGTGTCAGCAACTTCCACCCGGATCGTTTGATGGATATCAAGGTCTTCAACGAAGTTGCTCCCGCTGTCAACCAGGTGGAAGTGAATCCCTTTC